>VGSD01000406.1 GCA_016875155.1 Deltaproteobacteria bacterium
TAAAGGGGAAAGGCTTCTGTTTATCTATGGCCCATTCGATATCCTGGGGACAACCGTAATACTCTTCAATCTTTCTTGCATATCTTGTCAGTTCCAGAACCTCCTGGTCTTCGACACACTGGATTTCCCGGCGGTCGGGAGGGATGTCAGCATGGACAACCTCTCTTCTTTTAGAATCGAAGATGCATTCCTCTCCTTTTAAAGAAATTTCCCTCTCTATGTTCTTGGTCACCTTGTCCACGACAAACTTATCGGGATTGCAGAGTCCGGCTACAACCGTCTCCCCCAATCCCCAGTTGCCTTCAATGACCACCTTAGATGGATCTCCGTTGAGGGGATTCAGGGTGAACATGACGCCTGCAGCCCGGGCATCCACAATTTTCTGTACACCCACGCTGATCAAAACCTTTTCGTGTGGGAAACCCATCTTGATCCTGTAAGAGATCGCCCTTGGTGTAAAGAGGCTCGACATACAGTGTTTAATTTTTTCCAGTATCTCATCAATTCCCTGAATCCAAAGAAAGGTGTCCTGCTGCCCTGCAAAACTGGCTCCTGGAAGATCCTCAGCTGTGGCGCTGGAACGGACTGCGACTGGAAGGTCGGGTGTATCAAAGACTTGAGACAGGGCCTGATAATTGGAACCAATCTCCCCCTCCATCTTTTTAGGGAATGGAGCTTTAGCCATCAATTGCCTGATCGCTGCGCTGGCTTCTTCGAGGGAAGTGACATCCTGCGGATCAATTTTTGAAAGAAGCTCTTCAATTCTATCTTTAAGACTGCCCGTGATAAATTCGAGATAGGCATCTGTGGTCACAGAAAAACCGGGTGGAACCGGAATCCCCGCCCTGATCAACTCGCCCAGGCTGGCATTCTTGCCTCCGACCAGAGCAAGGGCTTCCTTACCGGCTTTATCAAACCATAGTGTATAAGGCATAACGACTCCGATTAAAAATTTCGGAATTCGGAATGCGGAATTCGGAATGGAAAGATCCGAAATCCCGCAATCCGCAATCCACATTCGATTAGGCTCGTTTCAAGATTTTTACAATTCCTGTGTTTCCATCCACTTTGACGGTGTCGCCTGTCTTAAGCACAGAGGTGGCCATTCCCGTACCAGTTACAGATGGGATTCCATACTCACGGCATACGATAGCGGCATGGCTGGTTAACCCACCAATATCTGTGATGGAGGCTTTGATTTTGGTGAAGATCGGCGCCCAGGCAGGGTTGGTGGTCGGACAAACCAAAATATCACCCTGTTCAACTTTGGTGATCTCCTCAAGCAGTTTGACAACCCTCACCTTTCCCTCAACGACACCTGCAGAAGACGCAAATCCTTTCAGTTCAGTCACATCTCCTGGGACAACAGCAGCTCCCCTCAACCATTCCTTTACCCGATCTGTGGTAATACCCCAGAGCATCACTGTGAACGGTTCGGCAACCTCTTCAGGCGGTGTTCCTAGGGCAGGGATGGGGTTCCACTTCTTAGCTGCCTCCAGTATCTTCTTTCTCTTTTCTGCTTTTGCCTGCCATAAACTAGCCCCGGAAGGCACGCCTTCACCCAGTGCCCATGTGGTTACCAAGTCTTCCATGAGGGCCGGGACCTCGAATCGGTTAAAAAGGTAGATGTCATGTACATCCTTCAACATTCCGTATTTCACCAGGAGGCGGCCAAAGGACCTGACCTTGTCAAACCATATTGTATGGAACCAGTGTTCCACCCAAAAGAGGTGGTCTTCTGCATATTTGTAAATTGTGCGGACTGCCTTATAGGTTCCATCAAAAGAATTTCTATCCTCATCGGTCTTGATCAGTTTTCTGTATTCTTCGGCTAATTTGGCTCTCTCCTTGTCAATTGCAGGGAGATCCCTCTCGATCTTCTCACCTCTTTCAACCCTTTCCACATAGCTCTTCAGATAGCCAAAAGGGATTTCCAGTTTGGTGGTCCAGCTTCCCTCATAATGAAACCAGCCACTTCCACAGGAGACATAGAACCACGGATCTTTCGATTTCTCAAATTCTACCAGCCAGTCATTACCCTCTGCGGTCTTTTTTAAAGACTCCAGCTTTTTCTCAGCAGGGAGATCGCTCTTTAAGAGCTTTGCTACCTCCGGAACTGCGGCAGCCAACCGTGCTAACCTGCACAGTTCCTCTTCGGGTCGAAACATCTGGACATAAGCGCCGGCGACCAACTTTCCGATGACGCTCTCACTGATTCCCGGGAAGAGTTTTCGGCAAGTGTCGGCGAAAAGCAGGTAGGCAAGATAGGCGAGATTGAGATACTGAAAATGATATTGCCATCCTTTGATCATGAGGTTGACCAGCCTGTCCCATGCATCGATCACTTCAAAAGATGTGTAATAACCTTTTGGCTCGGGAAGGACTGTATCATCTGGCTCAAACCTTGGGAATTCCTCAGGAACTTTGATAGCATCCATCTCTTCGCCCAGGGCTCTGAATTTTTTCAGCCATGTTCCCCAGAGTTCATCATAGTGGTCAAATACATAAAACACCCTTTTCTGGAACAGACCGGCTTTTTCGCCGATGATCTCAGGCGGAGGAGGTGCTACCGGTGTAATATACATGTAACAACCCACCATACGCTGGGAAATCCCCTGGGCTGGTGGGATGCAGAAGACTCTCGTCGTATACTGGGAAAGGGAGATCTGCCACGCCTCATGAAAGATGAGGTCAAGAGGATACATGGCTTCAGGGGCATGGATTTTATCATGAAACCAGAAATGCTTCTCTTCCCATTCTTTTCTCTCTTTGCTGAAGATGTAGTAGGGTGGGTACATCTCCTCCCACCCCTGCAGTTCTTTCGGATACTCCACCTCTAACGGCATCGGGAACCCTTTTTGCTCTGCCATTTTTACCCCTCCTTTTTAGATATCATGATAGTAAGACGGTATTATAGCCTTAGCCTCCTTTTAAAAAATTCCTCTTCACCCCCTTTCCATGAAGATGGTCCCCCCTGAATTGATCCAGACGAGAGATGTTTATACTCGCTTTCCTAAGCCCTAAATTTGAGTGGATGAATAAAAGGAAGGACTAAAACCTCACTTCTTTTAAAAACCCTATTTGAATGATTATCTTTATCCGAAAGGTGGTTGTCAATCTATTTTTTGTTATGTAAGAATTACCAAGGGTTATATTGCATCACCCGTTTAGGGTTTTAAAATAAGTTCGATCTTGGGAGCATTTTTGTCGGTCTTGGTCCCGACGGAAGAAGAGCAGTAAGCACAGAGATACTCATACTCATCCCCTTCCGGCAGGACCAGGAGCAGTTTCTTTCTTACCGGCACAGCTGCTTTACATCTGGGACAGTAAAGTGAGGTTGCTTCAAACTCTTTGAATTGGGAGGCGCGCATGGTTTGAATTATAAAAAACTTTTAGTTTTGTGGCAATG
>VGSD01000407.1 GCA_016875155.1 Deltaproteobacteria bacterium
CTCCCGAACGGCAGAGATAATACCGTCTGAAACTGTCCTCTCCAAACCCAGAGGAGTTCCCATCACAAAAATCCGCTCCCCCACTTCAGGGATGGAGTCACTTAAGGGCATAGGGCGCATCGTGTCCCCCTGAAGATCGACCGCAAGCCGGATGAGATCTCCCTCTTTGTCGTTGGCTAAAACCCTTTTCACCTTGTAGATATTTCCACCATGGGTCTTAACCTCAACCCGACTCGCTCCTTCCAGGACGTGGTGGTTGGTTATCACATCGCCTTCTTGGTTCACAAAAAAACCCGTCCCTTGTCCTAACCTCTTTCCTTCATCACCATAGGTGATGACGACAACGATCGACGGTTCAATTTGTTTAATTAAGATTGGTAATTCCTCCTGGGCTGATATTGGAAATCCTGCCATCATCCAAAGCGTACAGGTGATGCACAGCATCCAACGAAATATTTTTTTCATATTCTCTCCTTCCACAGGGGGTGACCATCTGGATCTCGTTTAATTATATCACAAAAATATTGCGATTGGGGGTCAAGTCTTGCTTTTTGACATTTTAATTTTGAGAGACGAAAGAAGATGTTCTTCAGACTTGATAATTGACCTCGGTCTTACCCGTAATAAACCTTACAGTTGCATAAATATCATACGAAAAGGGGGGTGGGTATGCTGGAAAGCCTTTACAGCGGCACCTTTAATGGTTTTGCTGCTTAGGTTTCAAACATACCTCATAGGTCACCTCAGGTGACATCGAATGTTTCCCATAAAACATATAAATAATCCGCAATTGTAAAGGGTTGGAAGCATACCTACCCCCCTTTTCACTGCAACGTTAAGGTAAACTTCAGTATATTCTCGATCCAGTGGTAGGTCACGGCTGATAATATTCCATATGATATCGAGGTCTACATCAAAATAACCATGGATTAAACGATCTCGGGTTCCGGCAATTTGTTTCCAGGAAAGTGTTTATGGATTCTACTATTTCAGAGTCGTTTTTTGGCAAAGGCACGGCCAGAGGGACTCTTTAGATATTTTTCAAAATCGAGGGCTTTCTGCCGGTCACCAAAGGCAACTGCAGTTTTTAAACGCCAGGGTCTGTATTTTGAGGTGTGTTGACATCCCCCAGAGTTATGCGATTCCAGGCGAGCATTAAGGTCTTCCGTAAAACCGGTATAGAATCTTTTCTGATCGATCTTGGACTGCAGGATGCAAACATAATAGAATTTCATCCGCCTTCGCCTAAATGGCTACGGCGCGGCAGGCTTCGCCTCTCTCCATGTTCGGAGTGAAGTCTGGTGGAGGCGGCGGGAATCGAATAAGCCCCTCCCCTTTGTAAATTATTATAGATTATAGGGTATTTTTTTACAACACCTCATCGGATAGTGTCTGGATAGTGTTTTTGATTTAGTTTGCTCTTCCTAATATCAAGCCCATTGTTTACGGTCTCCCACCCTCATTCAAATCCACTTTTAGGTATGTGGTCCTTCACTGATTTTTTCCCTTAACTTTCTGTTCCCTAATTTTAGAAAAATGTGTATATTGCTACCGTGAAAGAACAATGGTGTTATGAAAATTGTCACCTGGAATCTCGGATACTGGTTGCACAGCTTCAGCCACCACGAAGCATGGGCTTATCTGTGCAATGAGATCAAGCCGGATCTGGCCTTTTTACAAGAAGTAAAGCCACCCGCTTGGGTTCCTCGTCATACTCTCATCTTTGAAGAAATCAACCGGGGTTGGGGAACAGCCATCTACGCTCCGTCGCTGATCTTATCGAAGAAACTCTTTTCGCTTTACCCCGGTAGAGTCGCGGCTGCATCTATCGTTTTCAATAAGAGTTTATCTATCTTCGTTGCAAGTATTCACGCACCGATTATTAAGAACCGAGTTTTCCCACATCTTGACAATATATTTAAAGAATTGGAATCATGCCATGCTTCAAATAGTGTTATTGTTGGCGGTGATCTAAACTCGGCGCGCTTGGCTGAAAAGGTATGGCCAGGTCATGGCCATGGCCCTTTTTTTAGGCGAATAGACCAAGGAGATAGTTGGGTTGACTGTTGCCGAAAGTTTAATGCTGAGGAGATTCAAACTTTCTTCTGGAATAAATCCAAGCATCCGTTCCAAGATGATCACATATTCGTAAGCCGTGATTTGTCGGATTCTATTAGATCATGCACTGTTTTGAATAATGATCTTACCCGAAGCCTAAGCGATCATATCCCGTTGATAGCAGAACTTGAATTGGATAGTGTTGCTGATCGAGATCCCCATTACTAACCACTTCAATATCGGAGAATAGACATGGGCGAGCGCACTGAAGTTTATGATCGTGAGAAACTCTACGAAGAGGTCTGGAAGGAACCCGTGTTGGTCGTTGCCAAACGCTACGGCGTTTCCGATGTCGCCTTGGCAAAGGCTTGCCGGAAACTTGCCGTCCCACTTCCGCCGCGGGGCTATTGGGCCAGAATCCAGGCTGGACAGGTCCCCAAGCGTCCGCCTTTGCCACCTTTGGAGAGCCTTAAGGTAACCAAAAGCACACATCTGGCCGCTGAAAGATCCCCTGCTATGGGCACAAAGGTCACGGAGGAAAAAGGCGGAAAGAGTTCCACAAATTCCAACAGCAAGATACACAAGAACACTGAGAGCCACTCGCAAACAGAACCGGAGAAAGCAGATAAGCGAGTTACGAGAAAGAGGCCCAAGGAATTTCCTGAACATCTTTATTGCACCATTGACGGCTGGCAGCGAACATTTCGCTTTGGAGTCAACCGATTTGGTCCAATCAAAGGATTACAGGAAGAGGTAGAACCTTATGACGAATGGGATCATTTACAGGTTTTTGCCACCATCCGATATCACGATAAACCCATTAAAGGGAGGAAGAGAACCGGTCAGCACGTCGAGCTATGGGTTTTCCCGACACATGTTCCGAGAAAAGACTGGCGGGACGATCCAGAAGCCATCGGCAGAGTGTGGACGCAACAGGGAAAACTGTTCGGGACTCTCCGCATCCCGGCGGATACGTTCTACTCTCTCTTTCCTTGCCTGGCTTCAAACCACTTCGAAGAACTTGAACTCAGGCTCCTTCGGATGCATTATCGACAGGGGGATATAGACGGAATCGAATTCTCGCCGAAAGAGACACCGATGGAGGATCTGCTCTAATAAGCCTGTAAGGTAACCAAGTCTGAGGCTGACGAGAAGAAGGTTTTATTTAAAAAATATAAGCAGCCAAAATTATAATTTCCATGAAAAAATTTTTTACGATGCCAATCTATTTGCGGGAGAGTATCTATATAGACTGGCGGGTCTTATTGTCCACTCCTTTTCTCGACTGTGGGGGATGGGGGGGAGGCTGAAAATTGGGGGGCCTC
>VGSD01000408.1 GCA_016875155.1 Deltaproteobacteria bacterium
ATCATCTTCCTTCTTGCTTTCATTCCTTCCCTCTTCTGTCTCTGGATTCTCTGGCGAGGGGTCACAGATGTTTCCCCTGATAAACATTCCAGCGGCGACAATTCAAAGCCTTCTTCCCCTCCCAGGCTTAACTGGAGGGGATGGAACCGTCAGTTTAAATATTTCCTCCTGATCATCACCCTCTTCACGCTCGGCAATTCTTCTGATGCCTTTCTTCTTCTTCGGGCGCAGAATCTCGGGATCAATATCGTCTCCATTCCGATCCTCTGGTTTGTCTTTCATCTTTCGAAAACAGTCTTCTCGGTTCCGGGAGGCGCCCTATCCGACAGAATCGGCCGAAAAAAGGTAATGATCCTTGCATGGACGATCTATGGCCTCGTCTATCTGGGATTTGCCTTTTCATCAAACGCCTACCAGGTCTGGCTTCTTTTCATCGTCTATGGTTTTTTCTACGGTCTCTCCGAAGGGACAGAAAAGGCATGGGTTTCGGATTTAGTTGAGGAATCAAAACGGGGAACAGCCTACGGAGCCTACCATTTCTGCATCGGGATTGCAGCGCTTCCGGCAAGCCTCCTGATGGGCCTCCTCTGGAAGGCCGTCGGAGTCCAATGGGCTTTCACCTTTGGCGCAGTCATGGCATTGATCGCCGCCCTCCTAACGATTGTCTTAATGAAAGACAGAAGAACGGCTTAAGGGAGACTTCTCTGGAAGTCTTTTTTTACCGCGATGAAATCAAATCTAAAAATTGTTTGAGGATGCGGGCAGTGGCTCCCCAGATGGTGTGTTTTTCGTATTGATAGGCAAAGATGATATCTCTACGCCCCATCCGTGTGATTTCATGCTCAGAGAAGTTATCCTTACTAAGCAGAAAGGAAAGGGGGACTTCAATCAATTCGGCAATTTCAATGGGACTCGTTTTAAATGGATAAGGATAGGGAAATAAGCCTACAAAAGGGGTGACGATAAATTGGGTCGTGGTCACGATATCATCTAATGCCCCGATGATCTGAACATCCTTCTCCTTCAGTCCAATCTCCTCAAACGCCTCTCGGAGCGCTGTCCTCTCCAGACTTTGATCCTCCTTGTCCAGCATCCCACCTGGAAAAGAGATCTCTCCTTTATGATATTTCACCTGCTCTGTTCTCTTGGTGAAAAGGAGATGACAGCTCCCTTCCTTGTTAAAGAGGGGGACGAGAACAGCCGCACGCGCAAGAGAAGGATATTCAATCGCCTTCCTCTGCCTGTCGAAAAGGAGTCCTCTGATTTTATCCACAAAATCTTCCTGACAGGTTCTCATTCTCTCCTCACCCCGACCTTCCCTTAAAAGGAAAGCAGCGTTGGGAAACAGATCAAGACACATCCTTCAGAAACTCTTCACGAGTCATGATCCTGAATAAAGGATGGAGGGAAAAATCCCGATAGAGGTTGAGACATCCCTGATGAATCTCCCCATTTCTGCTGGCACAGCAATCTTCTAACAGGATCACTGAGAAATCGTGACAGAGCCCATCCATTGCGGTCATCAACACACAAACCTCAGTGGTAATGCCTGCGACGACAATCGTATCCACACCGAAAGTACGGAGGGTTTGGTCGAGGTCAGTTTTGAAGAACGCGCTGAATCGTCTTTTCGGTAAGACGATATCCGTTGGTCTTGGTTGTAATTCGTCAGCCACCTCCGAGCCTTTTGTTCCCCGAAGGGAATGTTGTTTCATCTTCCCCTTGAAGATAAAGTCCCCTTCCATGAAACTATCGCAGGCAAAGATAATGGGAATCTTTTTCTTCCTGCTCTCTTTTAATAGCCGCAGTAGGTTAGGCAGAATCGCCCAACTTTCAATAGTGATGGGATGGTTCGACCCCTCTTTTAAATTATCCTTCACCATATCAACCACAACGATGGCTGGCTTCATAGACAATACCCCTAAGTTGCTCCACTTTTCCCTTCTATCTCTTCCTGCTGTACCTAAAAATGCGATCGCATTTTTAGGTACAATTTTTTAACCTGCTTTCAAATGAAACTATGATTCCTAACCCAAATTCAATCTGAAGACTTTCAAAGCATTTTGGGTCGTCACTTCGGCTACTTTTTCAAACGCCACTCCTTTGATCTCGGCGAGTTTTTCTGCTGTATACTTAACATAACTCGGTTCATTTCTCTTCCCTCTGAAAGGAACGGGAGTCAAAAAGGGGGCATCCGTCTCGACCAGAAGGAATTCCAAAGGAAGCCTTTTAACTATTTCGTGAAATGGACCTGCATCCTTATAGGTGAGGCTTCCGGGAATGGAGATGAAGAAGCCCATATCCATACACGCCTTCGCCATCTTCTCATCTCCTGAAAAACAGTGGATGATTCCCCTGTTCTCTCCTGCTTTTTCTGATTTCAGGATCTCCAGGGCCTCCCGATGGGCTTCCCGATCATGGACCACGATGGGAAGTTTCAATTCCTTAGCCAAACCAACCTGCTCTCTAAACCTCTTCAACTGAACATCCCGTGGGGAATGATCGCGAAAGAAATCTAGCCCGATCTCACCATAAGCCCTCACCCTTTCGTGTTTACAAAGCTCTTTCAGGACCGGATAAGTTTTTTCATCAATCTCCTTTGCATTGTGGGGGTGGACACCTAAGATCGCATAGACCGATGGGTGAGATTGAGCAATCTCAAGAGCTCTCCTCCAGTCCTTCCTCTCCGTGCCGACAGTGAAGATATATTCGACGCCTGAATCCTTCGCCCTCTGAAGGACTTCGCTCAAGTCCTTCCTGAACTCAGGCATCTCCAGATGAGCATGAGAATCGATAAGCATTTTGAATGTGTATCAGGATATCAGTGTACCAGGACATCAGGTCAAAGCCTCTTATTTATTCTCCCTGTTTTCCTGATATTCTGATTCCCTGATCTCCTGTTATCCTATTGTTTAGAGCTGGTGGCTTTCACTCGATTAAAATAATCCATCAGTTCATGTGCCACCTTTTTAGACCGGATAAGGACGGAAACCTCGTTGTTATGGGTCAGGGAGGAGAAAACCCAATTCGTACTTCCTAACAGTACAATCTCTTCGTCTGCAACCATCAATTTAGCATGCATGGTCTTCGAGAGAGAATCGTAAAGGACCTCCACGCCTCCCTCAGATAACATTTTTCCGGTCTGGCGATTACGTTTGGTTGTCCGATCATCGCCCTCTCTTATTTCCAAGATCACTTCTACCTTGACTCCGCGCTTTTTTGCACCGATCAACTCTCTGATCAAAAGATTCGACGGAGTATTGGGGTGTTTTTCGTAATATCCCATCTCAAACATCATCACGCGGATGGAAGATGTTGCTTCCTGAATCACCCTCTTTGCCACCTCAAAATACTGGGCATCGGTCA
>VGSD01000409.1 GCA_016875155.1 Deltaproteobacteria bacterium
CGCGAGGCCTTTGAGTCACAGAAAAAGAGGGTGATGGAGATGAAGGAGAAGGCCATCCAGTATAACATCCTCAAGCGTGAGGCCGACACCAACAAGGAACTTTATCGAGGACTTCTCCAGAGAATGAAAGAGGCTGGAGTCTCTGCCGGGATCATGGCGAGCAACATCCAGGTCGTGGACAAGGCTGAACTCCCCACCAAACCCTACAAGCCCAATAAAAGACTCAACCTTCTCCTGGCCTCAGTCGTTGGACTCTTTCTCGGGGTAGGACTGGCCTTTTTCTTCGAATATCTCGACAACACGGTAAAGACGCCGGAGGATGTGGAACAGCTCATCCGGCTCCCCTCCTTCGGCATGGTGCCCGAGATATCCCAGCACAGACGCAGACAGTTGGAAAAAGGAGCGACCTCTTCGGTTGAGCTCATCACCCATGAGCACCCCAAGTCAATGCTTTCGGAAGCCTATCGGAATATCCGGACCTCCATTCTTCTCTCCTTTTCAGAAAGGCCTCCCAGGCGAATTGCCATCACCAGCCCCAATCCGTCCGAGGGAAAGACCACAACGGTCATCAACACGGCCATCGCCCTCTCGCAGACAGGAGCCAGGGTGATCATTGTGGATACCGATTTAAGAAAACCCCGTATCCATAAGATCTTTTCCGAAGAAAATGGGGTTGGCCTCTCAAGCTTTCTATCGGGCAATGTTGAGCTCGAAGCAATTATTAAAAAGGCAGAGATTCCCAACCTCTTTTATATTCCTGCAGGCCCGATCCCCCCCAATCCTTCGGAGCTGATCAGCTCCAACCTCTTTAAGAGTCTGCTTGAGTCCCTCGAAGGCCGGTTCGACCATATCGTATGTGACTCTCCGCCAGTGCTCGGGTTTGCCGATTCGATCATCCTTTCCACCGCAGTGGACGGCATGATCCTTGTAACCATCGGAGGGAAGACACCGAGGGAAACACTCCAGCGTGCCAAAGGATTACTCCTTCAGGCCAATGCCAAGATACTTGGGGTGGTCATCAATCGGGTCAACATCGAGCGAAGTGAATACGGATATTATTACTACCGGTACCATTACTACTACGGGAAGGAGGGAAAGAAGAAGAAGGAGCTTCCCTATCTGTCGGAAGAGGAATCGGGTTCCGTATAGTCTGATCTGTATCGTCTGAAAAGAGAAAGGCTTATTTCCTATGAAAAGACTTCTCCTTCCCATCCTCGCTCTCATCCTGACCTTCATCGCAGGGTATTCGATACTCTCTATCTGGAGAGGGGTTTCTCTTTACCGGGAAAACCCTTCCCGGGACGATTTGGAAAAAATGATTCGCCTCACCCCATCCAACCCCGATCCTTACTATCGGTTGGCGCTTTTCCAAGAGTGGGATATTCCAAAGGTCGATCATGAGCGGTCGCTCCATTTTTTAAAAAAGGCCATTCAGTATAATCCTCTTGAACAACAGTACTGGATCCAACTGGCCAAGATCTATTTTCGAATGGGGAAGAAAGAAGCTTCGGAAAAGGCTTTGGAGAGGGCCATTCTCGTCTTCCCGACCGGTTACCAGGGAAGATGGGTGAGCGGAAACCTCCTTCTTCAACAGGGAGCCATTGAAAAGTCAATTCCCCATTTCTCTTACCTCCTGACCCATTATCCGAATCAGGCCTACCTTGTCTATGAGGTGTTGAGAAAAACATTCGATGACCCGGACTTCATCTTTGAGAAGCTTCTCCCCAAAGACCCTGCCTCAACCAGCCAATACCTTGCCTATCTTCACGAGATGGGCAATAAGGAATCAGCCAAAAAGGTCTGGCAGAAGAAAACCCTGCTTGGCCATCACATGAGCCGTGAAGAGACCTTGCGGCACATCGAATTTCTCATCGGAGGCGGCGATCTCAGGGAAGCCTTTGATCTCTGGAAAGCGAGGCTTAGGCAGGAGGAGTTGCCACTTGGGCCGGAGGGAGACTTGATCACCAACGGAGGATTTGAAAAAGATAAAATGTTAGGTGGCGGATTCGACTGGAAGATGGAACGCGCCCCCGGAGCAGAAGCCTCTGTCGATCCGACGAATGGTATTGATGGAAAACGATCTTTGAAAATATCATTCAATGGCAAGGAAAATGTTGACTTCCACCATGTCAGCCAATACGTGGCCCTGAAACCCGATACCGACTATAGGCTCAAGGCAAAGGCCAAAACCACTGGATTGACGACCAAAAGCGGTCTGAAGATTGAAATATTAGGTGTGGGGCCATCTTTTTACAAGGCATCTGAATCATTGATCGGCGATAACGACTGGAAAGATTTGGAGGTCGTGTTTCGGACCCCACCCCAATGCAAGGGCGGACTCGTTCGCTTCCGGAGGGAGAGGACCGATAAGTTCGACCGTTACATTTCCGGAACGGCCTGGATCGATCAGGTTTCGCTAAAAGAGCTGCGTCATTGATTCTTAAAAACCAAACAGACCAAATAAACCAAACAGACCAGAAAGACTAAAGAAACCAGACAGACCCGAAGCCATCATGGAAGACTATTATAAGATACTTGGTGTAAATGAGGACGCCTCTTCTACAGAGATAAGAGACCGCTATATCGAACTGGCAAAACTCTACCATCCGGACACAAAAGAATCTGACAAAGGGAGCGACAGAATCAAGGAGATCAACGAGGCCTATGAAGTCCTTAAAGACGACGTTACCCGCATGGATTACGATCTTCGAAGATCGCTCAGGAAGGCCTACCTTAAGGGAAAAGGTAAAGGTAAAGCCAGACCGTGGTTGAAGAAAGGAACGATCCTTTTCATATCCATCTTCTTCACCCTTGTCCTCTTCGGCCTCATTCTATGGAAGAGGCCAGCTGTTGATGTTCAGCGATCCTCTCTGACCTATCATCCGATCATTCCTCTCTCAGATAAGAAACTCGAACCGGAAACCCGACCAAAAGAGTTGGCCTCAAAAATCACTCCGATGGTAAACCCTGAAAAACCACCCCTGTCCCATCCCCTGCCCCCCTCTCCCCCTGCGCGGAAACCAGAACCGCCTCAACCCGAAGCCAAGGGAAGAGAAGTGGTTTCAAAAACCGACCTGCCGGTAAGCCTGGAGAAACCATCAATCACCTATCCTTCAACTCCTCCCATCTCGGCGCAAAAAACTGAACCGGTTGAACCGGAAGCCGGGGCAAAAGAGGTAGTCCCAAAAACTTCTCCTGTGGTAATCCAGCAAGAATCCAAGAGTCCTCAGATCAATTCGACGGCAACGTCACCCATATCAGAAAAGATCGCTGTATCAAAATCCATCAGCGAAATCGAGAAACCCTCCCCAATGCTAACGGAGAAGCCAAAGCCTGATCCGATCATTGAGAAGGAAT
>VGSD01000410.1 GCA_016875155.1 Deltaproteobacteria bacterium
TTGTCTGGCATTTTGGATTCTCATAGGCTGTTCTCCTTTCTGGGCTAAGGTAAGGTCGCGCTTTCTTTAGCCTATTTTAGGATAACAGCCTTTTTTATGCACGCACTAAAAAGTGCAAGACTTTAGTAAATTAATGTGATCTACCCATCTTTAAATAGAAAGGGGTCTTATGGATAATAAACACACGCCACTGGACGCAATCTTTAAACCCAGGGCAGTAGCAGTCGTTGGTGCCTCGGATAATCCCGGTAAATTGGGCTCTCATGTGATGAGGAGCCTGACCGAGGGAAAATACTCCGGAAGAATCTTTCCGGTTAATCCCGGAAGAGAGGAGATTTTCGGAATTAAAACCTACCCTTCCCTGCTCAAGATTCCCGGAACCATTGATCTAGCGATCATCGTTCTTCCAGCCGAGCAGGTGCCGAAAATCATCAACGAATGTAACGAGAAAGGTGTGAAAGGGATCGTCCTCATCACTGCTGGGTTCAAAGAGATTGAAGACCGAAAGGGAAAAGCATTACAAATAGAGATCACTGATCTGGCAAACCAGTTCGGGATTAAGATCATCGGGCCAAACACTTTTGGAATCACCAACCTCCATCTCCCGCTCAATGCCTCCTTCACTCCCGAGTTCTCCTTTGTCCCTAAGGGAGGAGTCAGTTTCGTCAGCCAGAGCGGCGGGATGTCCCACTTGATGGCTTTTTTAGCCATGAGAAGTCAGGTGGGGTTCAGCAAAATCATCGGATTGGGGAATCGTTGTAACGTGGATTTCGCTGAGATGGCGGAGTATCTGGAAGAAGATTCAGAGACCCGGGTAATTGCCATATACCTCGAAGGGATTGATGACCCGAGGAGGTTACTGGAAGTGGCAAAAAGAGGGAAGTATAAAAAACCGATCGTCGCCTATAAGGTTGGAGTCTCTCAAACCAGTGATCAGGCCTCTCAATTTCACACTGGTTCACTGGCAGGAAAGCATGAGGTCTATGAGGCGGCTTTCAGGCAGGCAGGTATTCTAACAGTGAGGAGTTCGGAAGAACTCCTCGATACGGCAAAGGCTCTAGATATTTCTCTCCTACCAGAAGGAAAGAGAGTTGCTATTCTGTCAGGTCAGGCCGGACCCGGGATGGCCGCCTGTGATGTATGTGAAATAGAGGGATTATCCATCCCGCGATTTTCTACTCGAACCCAGAGGGTGGTGGAAACCCTTCTTCCTCCCCTTGCCATTAGAACGAACCCAGTGGATATGGGCCCTGCCTGGTATGACTCTGCAGCCATCAAAGGAACAGTGGAGGCTGTGCTGGAGGATGAGCAGATTGATGCCATCCTATTCTGCATCATGTTCGCCTCTGCAAACAGGAGTGCTGTCGGAACACTAGCAGAATCTTTTCTTAGCATGGATAGAAAAAAACCGATCATCTGTTGTATCTCGGCACCTGATGGAATCTGGAATCAAGAAGTTAAAAAGATCGAAGAGACAGGGATTCCGAATTACCCCACACCGGAAAGGGCCGCCAAAGCCCTTGCCAATCTTTTGAGATATAAGAAATTAAGGGGAAATGAGCTTTTTTAATTCTCTTTCCATTCGAATCACCCTTGCATTTATCGGAGGAATCCTCTATGGACTCCTCACCCATGCTTTGGTTTTAACTTTGGATTTACCTCCTCAGGCTGCCATCGGTGCGGCTTTCTTCGTTTCTCTCCTCTACGTCGGCTCCAGGCTTCTCATTCTCTTCTCAGGAGTGGATACTCCCTACTATTCAAAAGGACGAAAGGGCTCGCCATACGAAAATACGACCTTTTACCAGACCGCCCAATGGGTCGGCAAATTCTATCATTATCACGACCTTTTCCTTTTCGGATTCCTGACATTCCTGGCTATTATTTTCACTATCTCACTGGTCATGGATGGCTTTAGAAACAAACCCTTTGGACAGAGCATCCTAGATTTTTGGAATAAATTGACTCTTTTGATTTGACTCCCTTCTTTAATTGCGCGGGTTGAATTGCTTTGTTTGGACCTTTTTAATATAATTAAATAGAATGGATGGTAATCTTGATCAAAACAATCCGAAACTGGTTAGGAGCGACAGTCTCATCGTAGACCTCTCCAGCATGGAGGAGGGTCTTCTGGAGAAGAAGAGATATCAACAGGAGGTCTGGGAGTATATCGAGTACCGGGAGAGCCTCATCAAATGGCCTCCGATGAACGAACAGATTAGAGGAGGTGTCCGGTGAAAGGAAAAATTAAGGAATTTGCTTTGAGTTTGGGAATGGATGATGTTGGGATAGCCTCAGTCAAGGATTATAGAAGTCCAAAATCTCCGGACCTGGAGTCCATCTTTCCAGGAGCGAAATCGCTGGTTGTTCTCGCTCACAAGGCTCTCTCAAATTGTGAGAGCAGCAATATGCAGATTGCCATGGGAGGCCGGCTTGACGAGTTAGAATTTACCCGCACCTGCAACTACAGGATGGCGCGTTTTTTAGAGAAAGAATTAAAGGCAAAAGCCATGACTGTTCCTCCTTCTTATCCTCTCTATATGAGTTATGAAACCAAGGGCACTATTGGTGACATCTCATTGCGCCATGCGGCGATTGCCGCTGGCCTTGGAAATTTTGGCAGACACAATCTGGTCATCCATCCCAAGTTGGGATCGAGGGCGCTTTTTACCGCAGTGGTTACTAACCTCGATCTACCTTCAGATCCACCTGTGACTGAAAAGCTCTGTACGGAGTGCAATATCTGTGTTGAGAAATGCCCTGCAGGTGCGCTTAACGAAGAAGGTAAAACCGATGATATGAAATGCCTTAAAAACAGCCAGCCCTATGGCATCGGAACCGCTATTCGTTTCTGGTCTAAATTTGCTGAAAGCACAACCGAAGATCAGAAAAAAATGGTTAAGGATGTCAATTTCTGGCGTCTCTATCAGGCTGGCTTCATCGGATTCCAGTACTTCTGCTTCAACTGTTTGCAATCCTGCCCAATCGGCCAAAACGGAAAATGACAACCAAGATAAGGGTCTCCCTCTTCTCACTTCTTGCAATTGGGATGGTGTTGGTGACAACCGAATGCCCTACCCTTTCCGCAGAGAAGGAAGGAAGGCAGGTGACGATGAAGAAATTACTTCCCCTTGTTGTGGAAGATTATCGAGCAGACAAGAAGGATGAGTTCTACAATCGAGATCAATCCTTCCGCTATATGGACGGTGCGGCTGAACTGTATCGTGCCTATGCCTTCAAACTTCTGATGGTCCGGAAATATGTCAAAACAAACCAACCTCCCATCCTGGTGGAGTTCTTCGATATGGATTCTCCGGCAGAGGCCTTTGGAATCTTCTCTTATGAAACAGGAGAGG
>VGSD01000411.1 GCA_016875155.1 Deltaproteobacteria bacterium
TCTGCTTGCCTCACCATCTTTTCATCCTCATTTTCGTCATTCCCCCAAACAAAGATTCTCTGCTCTTCTTGCCAGGTATTGATCGTATGGCAGATATTGGTCAGGATCACTTTTCCAATCCCCATTTCTCTTGCAAAGGAGGGAACTAATGGAACCTCGTGAATATTATCCTTCAACATGAGGAAAACAAGGTGCATTTTGGGCCGATTGATGCTCCGTCGTTTTCTATCTTCTGTAAAGAAACAAATAGCATCAAGAATCTCTGATAAATGGGAATTGACCCGGATGTTGGCATGGGTTTCTGGCGTTGTTCCTGCGATTGAAAAACCTATAAAGTCAAGTCCGGCCTCGATCAGTTCAGAGGTCCGGGTTCTTGTCAATCCTTTGGCGCTTGTCACGAACCCCACTTGAGAATCCTCCTTCTTCACGAGACGGATGCATTCCAACAGATTTTTGTGAAGTAAGGATTCACCCCATCCCTCCAAAACAACCGTTTCAACTTCTTTCAGGTAAGGAAGCAGTTTCTTGAAATCCTCAAGGGGCATGTCCTGGAACTGCCAGTCCTTTGTTTCTGCTCGGATGCACATCTTGCAGCGGAGGGGGCACCGGGTCGTCAGTTCAACCTGCCATGCTGAAAATGACTTCCTTTCTTTTCCTCTGATAAACTTCTGCAAAATCTTTTCAAACATATCATTTATAACTTCTGGAGAAGCGCTTCCAGATTCCCCTTTCTTGAAGTTCGATAGAGATGGAAGGTATAGGAAAGAAATGGCACTCCTCCCCATTTCTTTTTAAAAAAAATGACACCGGTGTTGATCCCCAAACCCAGGTTAAGATACTTTTTCTTCTCGTTTTTTGCCTGCCGGATGACTTCGGACAGGAGAAGGTCTGAGGCGCCCGGGACGTAGTGTGATGCTGACCTGAAATTAAACATATAGATGGCATAGCCCTTTGGATTAAAGTCTGCAATATCAAAGGCAATCAACTCTCCCTGCTTATCCCTTGCATCGAAGATCCATGCGGTGGTGGATAAAGAGAGATATTTTCCGATCCTCTTAAAGATGAACCGAGTCCCCTCATCAACCGGATGAGTCTTGAGGAAGCGATCAATCAGGTGACTATGTTCTTTATCAAAGTTTTTACCTTTCCTAATAGAAAGTTCCCGGCCTGCACGGTTTAACATATTCCTCTGTTTTTGAGAGATAGACAGCGCAGAGAGATCCAGGCGATAGTAATGGTCCGAGGGAGGATGGGAATGACCGTTGAGATAGGAGGGGATGACTGGAGCGGTCAGCGAAACACTTTCTGGCTTAAAACACTTGATGACTTCCTCAAGAACCCTATTCATCCGTTTCTCCTCAAAGGATTCCAATAAGGGGTATCCGACAAAGATGAGATGATCTTTCTTCACATAGATGAGAAAGTCTTCGAAAAGAAATGGCTCTGCCTGTGAAATGGCGGTAACATATTGGAGAATATGTTCGGGCACATAAGCGTGATCTTCAATGTAATCCCTTTGTCCGGCGGTGATCATCGTACTTCCTGAGTTGCCTGATATCCTTCATCGAGAAACATCTTTTTGATTCCCGGGATATGGGCCACCCCTACGAAGGCAACCGTCTCTCCTTTTTGGAAAAAGGTTTTCATCTTTTCAAAAAAGATGGGATCGCGCTTCTTAAGGATAGAGTCACAACGGGTTGGAAATTCTCCTGTCATGGAGAAGAATTTTGGTAAATCTCCTTCAAGGAAAGCCTTCAGGTAAAGTTCTTTATGGATATCCCAATGGCTAAAGTGATTGAGGTAGTTGACGATCCGATCAAAAGGGATTCCATCCATGGCTTCCAGTTGATCCTCGAGGGTCTCCAGATATTCTATCTTTTTGCCGAGTTTTCTAGCAATGTGGAAAGCCTCCACATCCATGGAATGTTTCCAGTTTAAAAAGATGGACCAGACCGAGAAAAAAGCCATCCAGGGACGGACTCCGCGCGTTTGAAGTTCTAAAAAATCTGAAGTCATCGGATGGATAATGTCCAGATACGAAACCGCTGTAGATAAGGATTGAGAATTCGCCCGAGTACTCAGTTGTCTGTTAATTACTTGGATTACGGTCGGATCGAGAGCCTCATAAATCGAAGGAGTCTCTTCGCCTTGCCGACCATACTGAACCACCCGGTCCATGCTTTCCTGATCTAGCGGACCTTCGAAAAGGGCGATGTCCGCCTCATGGATTAACTTGGTCAAGGCTTTCCCAAAACGGTATGGAGTGAAATGGGCTGTCCCCACGAGGAAGGAGGACTGTCCCCCTTTTTCGATTTTCCAAACCGTCCTTAAACGTTTTTCTTTCCACCAGAAGAAATTCATTACATCTCCCGTCAGTACCCGTATGGTCAAAGTTTTTCTACAAGACCATTGAGCAGGGAAAGTGTTTTCGTGGTACCGAAAAAACATTCACAGAATTCATATTGGAGGAATGGAGTGCCTCCCCATTTTTCCTTAAATCTCCGTATCCCTTCATTCACTCCCAGTCCTAAATGGATACTATTTTTCCCTTTTCTGCGTGTGAGTTCAATCATTTTTACAAAGAGAAGATCCGAGGCATGGGAGATATAATTTTTTTTCGAATGAGTTCCAAGGATATAGGTAGAGAAATTCTTTGCCCCAAGTTCCACTACATAAAAGGCACAAAGCCTTCCATTTTTATCCCGGGCATTGAGCACGCATGAGCTGGATGAACGGGGGACATAATCAGACATGGCGCGATAGAGCTCCCTCACTCGGGGTGACAACTGTTCTCTTTTTAATAGTTCTAAAATGAGGGTTTCATGTTCCTTTGAAATGGAATGGCCTTCTTCCACGGTTAATTCTTTTGAGGTCTTATCAACCATTCGCTGGAGAGAGGGCCTGAGTTTCATCTGCCCAAGGTCAAGCCGGTAGTATCGGTCGGTCTCCCTTTCCTGGCAGTGAGTCAGAAGATAAGGGGGAATTTCAGGCCCGATAAACCATAAGTATTCCGGATGAAATTGATCAACGACCTGCTTCAAAATGCTTTCACATCTTTCCTGAGAAAAGTTTCCATGGATGGGATATCCTACAACGATGAGCCAGTTATCCTTAACAAAGCAGAGAAAATCTTTAATAAGAAAAGGCTCTCCTTTTGACACGAGCGCCATGAGGCTCACGATATGTTCTGGAACATATGCCCGATCGAGGATGTCTTGCTCCTCCTCAGGAGTAATCATTTGGACTCCTATTCTTCTTCGGAGCTATTTTATATCAGTTTCGCAAAGATTTCCATAAGGGGTTTGAAATTGGTGTAAGAAATCGAAAGGTTATATTAAGTAA
>VGSD01000412.1 GCA_016875155.1 Deltaproteobacteria bacterium
TAGACAAATCCTTCCTCATCCATGCGGGCCAGGTCCCCTGTGTGAAGCCAACCGCCTTTGAGAGCCTCTTGAGTCGCCTCCTTATCCTTATAATAACCCTTCATCACATTGGGGCCACGACAGATCAGTTCCCCTAATTCTCCTATTGGAAGTTCTCGATCCTGATCATCCACGATTCTCACTTCGAGGAATGGAACAGCCGGTCCAACACACTCCTTTTTTTTCAGAGAGTCCTTTGCCTTGAGAATGCAAATCGAGGGAGTGGCTTCGGTGCATCCATAAACATCATAAATGCCGGAGAGGTTGGGAAAGAGTTTTACAAGTCTCTCTTTTGTCTCATTTGGAAGGATGGATGCGCCTGTGGTGCATTTGGTAATCGAACCGGTTTTATATTGTCTCTCAGGGAGAGAGAGCAACAAATGATAGACAGCAGGAGCGCCTGAGATGACCGTCACTTTCTCTTTTTCGATGATCTCCATCACCCGCTCCGGATCAAAGTGTTTGATGAGGATGCTGGTTCCTGCCATCGCCACACGGGTAAGAAAATGATTGTTCAGAGCCGCCGTATGATAGAGGGGGCCGATGACAATGGAAGTCTCGCCCTCCTTCTCTTCCCTCCCCAAAACAGTATTGAAAAGGTTCCAGAGCAGGTTCCCATGGGTGAGAAGCGCCCCTTTCGGCTTTCCTGTGGTTCCGGAGGTATACATCAATTGGCACTCATCCTCTTCGGAGAGGAAGATTTTCGGTTCTTGAGGAAGAGACTCCTTTAAGACTGTTTCATAGTCCATCGCAGATGAAGAAGCAGAACCCCCGATTGAAAAATAGAACTCCACTTTTTTAAGCCTCGGGCGGATCTTCTCAACAAGTTCAGAGAATTCTTCCCCATAGATAAAAAAACGGGCATCCGAATGGTCCAGGATATAAAATACTTCTTCGGCAGTAAATCGGAAATTGATCGGCGTAAAGACGCCTCCTGTTTTTGCCGAAGCAAAAAATATCTCAACAAGAGGGATCGAATTGAAGAGAAGGACAGCGGCCTTCTCTCCTTTTTTAAAACCCAGGCAGAGCAATCCATTGGCCAATCGGTTGACCCGATCATTGAATTCCCGATAGGTCATCCGTTCACCTTCGCAGATGAGGGCAATCCGATTTGGGAATTTGTGGGCCGTCAATGTGAGAACCTGTCCAACATCCATCCGTTTCTCCCCTTCCACCGTCCGACTCTATAAAAAAAGAAACCCTTCGTCAAGGAAGAAATGATTCCAAAATCCCAACTTAGAAAAAGAAACTCTTTTTCCATCCGGTCATTGCGAGGTCGCCTTGACCGTGCCTGTACGCCGAAGTGGTGTTACGACACACAGGTGTAGCAATCTTTTTGAAAAAGACGAGATTGCTTCACTTCGTTCGCAATGACAATTATCTAAGTCGGAATTTAAAATCGATTTGATTTTTTGGGAGGGGGGGCTTATAATAACTTCCGAAAATAAAAACCCGGGAGAAGGAGGTGATCAATCAATGAAGAAGGCAATATCTGTGATCCTTTCAGTATTCGTCATCGGTATGTTTATTACAGCCTTGACCGGATGTGGAGCAGACATTAAGGCCGAGAATGAAAAACTGAAAGCAGAAAACACCAACCTTAAGTCAGACAATGATAAACTGAAACTTGAGGTCCAGAAGTTGAAGGAAGAGATTCAAAAGGGTGCCGAAAAAGAGGCAACCATCAGTTCTCTCAACGCAGAGAATCAAGCTTTGAAAAAACAGGTGGAAGACCTAAAGTCCCAAATGACAAAGAAGAAGAAATAATCATCCATCCGTCACAAAAAAGGGGAAACTCTGCGGTCTATGGGTTTTCCCTTTTTTTCCCTCCTGTATTTCTTATGGATAAGAAGAGACGAAGATCGAAGTATCAAAGGAAAAAAAAAGGCAAAAAGGGGTTTGCTTTTTATATCATCCTGGCATTTATCACATCCGCCTTGTTGCTCCTCCTTTCCGGAGCGCTTCTCTTCTTCTATTTCTCCCGCCAGCTTCCTGACTTCGCCTCCCTGAAGGAACGAAACCTCAACGCCTATTCCATCGTCTATTCGGAAGAGGACGAGATCGTCGGAAAATTCCTATTGGAAAATCGCATCCCGATCCCCTATGAGAAAATTCCGAAACCTCTTATCCAGGCATTCCTGGCTGCAGAGGATGCCGAGTTTTTCCAGCACAGGGGAATTGATTACAAAGGAATCATCCGTGCGATGCTGAAAAACCTGATCGCCGGAAAGATTGTCCAGGGCGGAAGCACCATTACCCAGCAGGTGACGAAAACCTTCTTTCTCACCCCTAAGAGAAGTTTCCTCAGGAAGTTAAAAGAGGTTGCCTATGCCTTCGGCCTCGAACGGAATCTGACCAAGGAAGAAATTCTCACCCTCTATCTCAATCATATCTATCTGGGAAATGGCGCTTATGGCATTGAAGCGGCCTCAGAGAGTTATTTCAATAAACGGGTGGAGCAGCTCAATCTTTCCGAGACAACCCTGTTAGCAGGTTTGGCAAAGGCACCCAGCCGCTATTCGCCTGTGAACAATCTGACCCGTGCTCGGGAACGGCAGAACTATGTCCTTTCACGGATGGTGGAACTGGGCTTCATCCAACCGGACCAAAAGGAGAAAGTTCTCCGGATGCCCCTGAAGATTCAATCAAGGGAGAACGCTTTCTTCAGCAAAGCCCCTTACTTTACGGAGTTCATCCGCCATCAGGTTGAAAAAAAATATGGCAAGGAGAAGCTTTACAGGGAAGGATTGAGAATTTATACCACCCTCGACCTGGACCTTCAGAAAGCCGCACAAAAATCAATGGAGATGGGATTGAGGGAGTTGGATAAGAGGCAGGGATTCCGAGGACCTGTCCAGAGCCTTTCCCCCGATGAGGTGAGAGACCTCATCAAAAAGAAGAGAGGACCGCTCCAACCTCTTGCGCCAAACGAGACCTTTGAAGGAGTCATCCTCTCCAAGGATGACTCCAAAAAACTCTATACGGTCTGGGTGGAAGATCGCAAAGGACTGCTCCCTTATGCTGAGATGACCTGGGCTCTCAAGATTAAACCCACAACCCATTTTAAGCCCGGCCAGGTGAAGTCCCCTGCGGATCTTCTAAAAACCGGAGATGTCGTCCATGTGAAAGTGAAGGAACCTGTTAAGAAAAACCAACCGCTCATTCTATCACTGGAGCAGGAACCTCTTGTCCAGGGAGCCCTCATCTGCTCCGATCCGAAAACCGGATATGTGAAGGCAATGGTGGGAGGACGTGATTTCAGCGAAAGCCAGTTCAACCGCGCTGTCCA
>VGSD01000413.1 GCA_016875155.1 Deltaproteobacteria bacterium
TTTTATTGAAGAAATATGGAAGGAGTTAAACTCTCTGATCAATTCCTTAACCCAAAAATCTCAGCCTTAATCCTTTAAGAAGGCCAGATTAAGGTTCAGGTTAAGTGTTTTCTCAACCTTAACCTTAACCTTAGCCTTAACCTTACGATTTATAGGAGCGGCGATGAAAACCAAGTCGAACATCGAAAAGATACTTGAGTCGGGTCAATGGGTGGTGACTTCGGAATGCGGGCCGCCGAGGGGAGCAGATGCCGAGGTGATCCGAAAGAAAGGGAAACTCCTTCAGGGGGTGGTCGATGCGGTCAATGTCACCGATAACCAGACCTCGGTGGTGAGGATGAGCTCGTTTTCGTCCTGTTTGATCCTCAAGGAGATGGGATTTGATCCCATCCTTCAGATGGTCTGTCGGGATCGGAATCGGATAGCGATTCAGAGCGACATCTTGGGGGCGGCGGCCTTGGGGATCAACAACATTCTCTGTTTGACCGGAGACCATCAGAAATTTGGGGATCATCCGAAAGCCAAAAACGTCTTTGACATGGACTCGATCCAGCTGATTCAGACGGTTCGGACGATGAGGGACGAAGGCAAATTCCTAGGGGGAGAGGAATTAAAGGGCAAGCCGATGCTCTTTATCGGGGCGGCGGAGAATCCCTTTGCCGATCCCTTTGAGATACGGGCGGCAAGGCTTGGGAAGAAAGCCAAGGCGGGGGTGGAATTCTTGCAGACTCAGTGTATCTACAATGTGCCGAGATTTGAGAAATGGATGGAGATGGTCAGGGAGCGGGGGGTTCATGAGAAAGTGGCGATCTTGGCAGGGGTAACGCCGTTTAAATCGGTGGGGATGGCGCGCTACATGAAAAACTCGGTTCCTGGGATGGATGTGCCGGAGGAGATGATTGAGAGGTTAAAGGGGGTGCCCAAGGAGAAACAATCCGAGGAGGGGATCAAGATCTGTGTGGAGACGATTCAGAGGCTCAAACAGGTTCCTGGAATTCGCGGGATACACATCATGGCCATTGAATGGGAGGAGAAGGTCAAAGAGATTGCCGAGATGGCAGGGCTATTGCCACGGCCACAGGTCTCATAATAACTGGAATATTGGAACAATGGAACAATGGGTTTGAAAAGAATATTAAACAAACTATTTTGGGTGGAGCAATATTCCATCATTCCATAGACTGAGTCGAGGACTTTATCGATGCAAGCGACATTGAATAGTGATTTTGCTGAGACCATTCGTAAAGAAACAGGCGAGAATGTTTTTCTCTGCTATCAGTGTCAGAAATGTTCTTCGGGTTGCCCAGTAGCAGAGCATTTCGATCTCGCTCCCAATCAGTTGATGCGGGCGATTCAATTAGGACAAAAGGAGATGGTCCTCTACTCAAAGACGATCTGGCTCTGCGCCATGTGCGAGACCTGTGCCACTCGCTGTCCCCATGACATCAACATTACGAAGATCATTGATGCCTTAAAGATCATGGCAAAGGATGAAGGGATTGAGCCAAAGGTCCCTGCAGTTTCTCTCTTTTATGAGGCTGCCCTGAGAGGGATCAACTGGTTTGGAAGAATGTATGAAGCTGGACTGATGGGAGAGATCTATCTTCGTCAGATGATGTCTGGGCAACTTAACTATCAGCAGGTCTGGAAAAATGATATGCCCCTGGCCCTGAAGATGTTCAAGGCTGGGAAGCTGAGACTCTTTCCAACTTTTGCAAAACCGAAGGTGAAGGGCAAGACTTCAGAAAAAAAGGACGGGATCGCCTATTATCCCGGCTGCAGTCTTCATGGGACATCAAAGGAATATGATCTCTCCACACAATCTGTATTCAAGGCACTCGAAGTTGCGCTTCATGAGCCAGAAGGGTGGGGATGTTGTGGCACGACGCCCGCTCATTCGACAGACCATTACCTCTCCACCCTTCTCCCGATGAGGAATGTGGCCTTAATGAGGGAAGAGGGTTTTGACCATATCACCACACCCTGTCCCTCCTGCTTCCTCCGGATGCGAGTCGCCCTAAAAGATGTAGAAGAGGATGAAGAGTTGAGGAAGAAGTTATCTGGAGAGATCCCAAATCTTTCATCAAATGGGATGAAGGTCGAACATCTCCTGAATACCGTTACTGAAAAGGTCGGTTTTCAACAGATAGCCTCCAAGGTTGTTCAACCGCTTAAGGGTCTTAAGGTCGTCTGTTATTACGGTTGTATCATCACCCGGCCTCCAAAGATCACAGAGATGAAGGATTATGAATATCCGACCCATATGGATAGATTGATGAAGGTTCTTGGAATCACTTCACTCGACTGGTCTTATAAAACACGATGCTGCGGGGTTTCCCTTGGGATTTCTCAGCTTCCCATTGCCCTTGAGTTGAGCAGAAAGATTCTTAAAAACGCCAAGGGGGCTGGAGCAGAGGCGATTGTTGTGGCCTGCCCGCTCTGCCATGTGAATCTGGATGCACGGCAGAAACAGATTGAAGAGGAGTTTAAAGAGTCGTTCAACCTGCCCATCATCTACTTCACCCAGTTAATGGGATTATCCTTCGGCCTCAAGACGGAGACTTTGGGTCTCGACAAACACTTCGTCGATCCTACTCCTGCTTTAATGAGGTTAGAAGGAATATCCCTTTAGAAAAAACGAAAAAGGAGGTCTATATGAAGAACCATAAGATAACGACACTCATTCTATTAGTGGTCCTGATCGCCTGGGGAACTCTCTCTTTTGCCTACGGCCAGGAAAAACCTAAACCAGAGCAGGTCGGAATGACCATTGCGCGACTCGTTGCGGGAACAGGGGTAGAAAAAGGAGAACCCATAGGTGTTGCGGATAAATTTCCTGTGACGCAGGAGAAGGTCTATTGTTTTTTAGAGGCTAAAAACATACCCAAAGATATGGATATTTCATTTGTCTGGGTTCACGGTCAGAAGGAGTTATTGAAGACGACCTTACCGTTAAAAATGGGAGCGAAGTGGAGAACCTATGCCCATAAGAATTTGAGGGGATTAAAGGGAGATTGGAAAGTGGAAATCAAGGATGCGGGTGGGAATCTTATCAAAGATATTCAGTTCAAGGTTGAATGATTTATTTCATCCTTTTGAAAAAGGGGGGCACCCAAAGTGTCCCTGTTTTATTGTTACCCTTCTTGGAGTATGTTAAATGATCCATAGTGTCGTTCCCTTGAAGATTTTATGGAGAGCAAAGACTATTTAGACCTGAAGGCGATTCTGGTCATTCTCATCTTGACGCTCCTGTGGGGATTAAATTACTCCGCCATTAAAATTTCCAACGAGGGAATTTCTCCGGTCTTTGCCTCGACCCTTCGTT
>VGSD01000414.1 GCA_016875155.1 Deltaproteobacteria bacterium
CTACATAGCCAATTTGAAATACACGGTTACCAATATCTCATATAATGCAGAGTATAATAGATATACCTACTCCTATTACTCTGATTTCCACGACCACTATGACGAGACGTGGAGATATGTAAACCGTCCCAATAATAACCCTATCATTTGTGATGCTCAGTTCTCAAAGAATTGGGGAGCCTATAAGACCTTTGATTCATCCGATCCTGACCAGGTGGCCAATCCTATAAAATGGCAATGCTACGGTCCAATAAACGTTCCTCAAGTTACAGGGGGGCTCGGCCCAATGTGGACAGAATATGCCTGGTTAGAACTGAGTGGAACAAGTTGCCCTGCTGAATACGGTTCAGATAACTACCCTCCTAATGCCAATCAATGGACAAGATGGTATCAAGTGGACTCTGCCAAATGTTACGACTGGTCCACTTACTATTATCCCGCAGATGGGGGAAATAATAAACCCCATATCTGGAGTTACTTTAAAATGAGCGGGTTAAACTGGCCTGAGAATCAGCAGCTTCCCAATTATTATCCTTCAAAAGATGGAGGAGGAAATGTTAACAATAATCCAGGTGCGTTTGATAACCGCCGTAATTTCGTTAACTTTCCGGATGACAAGGATGTTGGATTCACCCCTGCCATCAGGCCAGCGAACAGAAGTCAGATCATGTCCTTTCTCGATTTGACACCTGTTCAAAGCCCTGAGACCCTGAGGTACTGGACCAAATTGCCTGTTCATGCCTATGGAGGAAAGGGGGGGTTGACTTCGAATACAATCGAGTCGTTTTTTACCCCACTTGCGGATTCCCTTAAATACGCCAAGAAATATTTTCAAGATCACATTGACGTCTATAACGGAGGTGATCCACCGAGCAAGCAGGTAGCCGATCCCAACAATCCCGGAAAACTTTGCCGGGGAAATTTTATCATCCTTCTCACCGATGGTCTGGAGAGCGCCCGATGTTTGCCCTCTGGAACCGCCTGCCCGGGAGGAGGAGGTGGAAACCCGGATTACGGAGCTGCGCCCACTGAAGCGGCCAATCTTAAAGCGATAAACGTTAGGACATTTGTCATTGGATTTGGAACAGACCTCCAGGGAAATACTACGCTCAATAACATTGCTTCATCTGGAGGAACCAATAATGCCTATTTTGCAACTGATTTGTCCACCTTAAAACTTGCCCTTGAGACCATCTTCCAAGCCATTCTCGAGACATCTTATGGAAGATCTAACCCGACCATCACGAAATCTGGAGACCGTATCTTCAAGGGCTTCTTCGAGTTTTCATCCGATCAATCGTGGAAGGGCGGACTCTATGCGTACGACATCGATAAAGCAACTGGACGCCTCATCGATGCGAACACGGGGACACCTGCTGTGATTGACCCGGTCTGGGACGCAGGATATAAGTTGACAGAGGATGGGAGAGGAACAGTCTGGACCTGGAAAGACGATGTCCTGAACCCATCGAGACTGCTGTTGGATAAAAATACCGCCTCTCTCTATGATCAGGTTTATCCGATTCCCAGAACCGAAGATATTGATGGAGATGGGTCCATCGATGATGACGATGCTAAAACCATCATTGGATATACGCTTGACCCCAATTTTAATGATGGAGATGTGGGGGGAACTCATTCAGCTGGCTACCATAAAGGGCAGAGACCCATTATCGGTGGCAAGGGCTGGAAACTCGGAGATATCTATCATTCTACCCCTGTTTTTGTGGGGGCGCCTCCTTACGGTTTCACAGAGAACAGTTATGGTACGTTCTATCAAAATTATAAGAACCGCACCCAGATGGTCTATGTGGGCGCCAATGACGGAATGCTCCACGGGATTAAGAATACCAAGGGGACTTCCTCCACTGACGGAAGGGAACATATTGCCATTGTTCCCAAAAGGACCCCTCTCGGGAAGGTAAAAAATTTAAGATCGAATCACGATTATTATGTGGATGCCACACCAAAAGCCTACGACGTCTTTTTCAACAGTCTCGTTACGTCCGACCAGTGGAAGAAGTGGAGGACGGTTATCATCACAGGCTTGAGAGACGGGGGACCTTACTACTTCGCTATCGATGTCACCAACCCGGATGGGTATGGGTTTGGTCCGGAATATCCCAGGATCCTATGGGAATGGACTGACAACAAGATGGGCAATTCTTGGGCAAAACCCGATGTGGGGAAGATCAATGACGCTGGAACAACAAAATATGCGGCTTTTATCACAGGGGGGTATGCCACAGGAAACAACATAGGGAACAGTTTCTATATCGTTGATATCGAAACAGGGACGACCATCAAGAGCTGGGAGAATCTGGGGGCAAACGACAACAAAATTCCATCCGGTCCGACAACGTTCGATGCGAATAACGATGGTCTGGTTGACTATATCTACTTCGGAGACACCAAGGGAACGCTCTGGAAGGTGGATGTGAGGAATGCCGATAAAACTAATTGGACCTGCAATCCATTATTTACTCCTTCTGTTGTTGGCCAGAGAAAGCCGATCTTCTATTCACCAACGGTCGTGAAGAATAATGAAGGAAAAATCCTGGTCTTCTTCGGCACAGGAGAGGAACTCAATCTTCTGACAGTTACGGACAATTATTTCTGGGAGGTCTGGGATGACAATGGGATCGGGACGACCATTGGTTCCAACTGGCCGAAAGTCTTGACCGGACAGAAAATTCTTTCCTCCCCGGTTGTCGCAAATTATGTGGTCTATTTTACCTCGTGGCTTTACACAGCGAGCAGTGACTATTGTGGCGCGGGATCAGGAAGAATCTATGGCTTAAAGATATCAAATGCCGGTATCGACGGAGGAGCTGCAGGATTGGTTCTATTGGATAGCCAGGGCAGACCTAAACCAGTGGCTGAATATGAAGTGATCGGTCCGGGGATACCCACCTCACCGGTCGTGACGAATGGGACGATCTATGTATCGTCCAATGTGGATGCAAAGAATATCATTGTTATTAAGTTTCTTGGGTGGCCTGCATCAAGAACCAGGTCCTGGAGAGAAGTTTTTTAGTTAGTGTAGTGCGTCCGACACTTCTTTACATAATCCGTTCACCCTGAGCTTGTCGAAGGGTGAATCATATCGAGGGGTTCCGTTCATGGTTCGACAGGCTCACCACGAACGGACTGAAAAGAGATTTATGACGCACTACACTAGAAAAAATGGACGAATAGCACGAATGACGGCAAATGGCACGCTTGCGCGCCGAAGCGCTTCAGCGCACAGGCACGAATAGGTTTTATTCGTGAAATTCGTTATCATTGGTGTAATTCGCCAATTCATTGTTTAAAGGTGATATTT
>VGSD01000415.1 GCA_016875155.1 Deltaproteobacteria bacterium
GCAGAGATTGGCATACGATCACCTCCTTTGAGGATTAAATTATCCTAATCCTCATATAATTTCAAGTGATTTCTATTTCATCACCATCCGAGGAAGCCATAGGACGAGTTCCGGAATATAGGTGACGATAAAAAGGACGCCGATGGCTGCAATGAGGAAAGGAAGGATGGCTTTAACGATTTGCTCCAGAGTGATCCTTGCAATGCTACAGGCGATGAAGAGGCAGACGCCGAGAGGAGGGGTGATCAGGCCGATGACGAGATTGAGCACCATGACCAGTCCGAAGTGGATGGGATCGATTCCCACCTTGACGGCCAGGGGAAGAAGAATAGGGGTGAGGATGATGAGCGAAGCGGTCGTCTCCATGAAAGTTCCCACGAAGAGCAGGAAGAGATTAATGAGAAGGAGGAGAACCCATTTGTTGTTTGTAATCGAGAGGAAGATGTGAGCTACTGCCTGGGGAACCTGATGGTTGGCGAGAATCCAGCCGAAGATGGCGGAGTTGGCGATGACGAACATGATAATCGAGGTGACCACCACACTGTCTATTAATACTCTGGGAAGGTCTTTCCATCTAATTTCCCGATAGACAAGGAAGCTGACAAGGAAGGCATAGAATACTGCCACCACAGCCGCCTCGGTGGGCGTGAAGATTCCTCCGAGAATGCCGCCCATGATGATGGCCGGCATGAGAAGGGCAAGAAGGGCGTCTTTCAATCCGAGAAAAAATTCTTTAAGCGACTTCCTCTTCTCTTTTGGATAATCCCGTTTGACAGAGATTACATAGGCCACCACCAGAAGCGATAGGCCCACCAGGATTCCCGGGACGACCCCTGCCAGGAAAAGAGCACCGACGGAAAGCTCTCCCACCGTGCCAAGGATTACCATGGGAATGCTCGGCGGGATGATCGGGCCGACCGTTGAGGAGGCCGCGGTTACGGCGGCGCTGAAGTCGCGGTCATATTTTTCTCTGGTCATGGCAGGGATAAGAATGGAGCCCAGGGCCGAGGTGTCGGCAACGGCCGCTCCCGTAACGCCGGCGAAGAACATACTGGCGACGACATTGACCAGGGCCAACCCTCCCCTCACATGTCCCAGGAGGATGTTGCAGAAGTGGATCAGTCTCTTTGTGATCCCTCCGATGTTCATCAGGTTGCCTGCAAGGATGAAGAATGGAACGGCGAGGAGAGGAAAAGAGTCGGTTCCTGAAAACATTTGTTTGGGAATGAGAAGAAGAGGGATATCTCCGGAATAGAGAAGTCCTACAAAGGAGGTCAATCCCAGGACAAAAGCGATGGGAATGCCCAGGATGAGAAAAATGATGAAGCTGATGCCAAGAATGAGGAGCAAATTAGAACCCCGCCTCCATCCTCTTCTCCTCCTCTGCCTTCTCCATTCCAACCAGTCCGCCTTTCCGTTTCCATCCCAGGATCAACTCATTGAGGAGATGGATGAACATGAGAAGGGATCCCGCAGGGATCGCCAGATAGGGAAACCCCATGGGGATCCTCATTGCAGGGGAGGATTGCTTCATATTAAAGAAGGCCATCTCGACCCCTTTGACGATCACAGTGAGGAGAAAGAGAATGATGATCATCAATGTGAGGAGATAGATCCATCGCCTTTTCTCTCTTGAGAGTTTTGTGACGAAGGCTTCGACGCCGATGTGGAGCCCCCTTTTCAGGGCGATCGAGGCGCCTAAAAAGGAGGCCCACACCAGGGCGTATCGGGAGAATTCTTCAGACCAGGGAAGAGAGTGGACGATGACGAACCGAAAGAAGACCTGTGCGAAAGTCACAAGGGTCATTGCCACCAGAAGAATAAGACAACACCCTTCCGCAAATTGATTGCCATAGTTACTGATTTTTGAAAACATTTGTCCCCTATTGGGTCCCCACGATCTTATCGATCAGGTCTTTCCCAAACCTCGATTCATACTTTTTATAGGTTGATTCTGTGGCCTTCTGAAGGAGTTTCTTGTCGGGATTGGTTACCTGCATCCCAAAACCTTTCAACTCCTCCAGCATTTTGGCTTCGTTATCCCGGATGAACTTCCTTTCAAATCTCGCCGCCTCTTTTCCTGCTTCAATGAGAGCCTTCTGGAGATCCGGAGAGAGGCCCTTGAACTTCTTCTCATTCATCAGAAGCAGTGCGGGTGAATAAACATGGCCAGTGAGGGACAGATGTTTATTGACCTCATAAATCTTATGGGTCCGAATGATGTTAATGGGATTTTCCTGGCCGTCGATCACGCCCTGCTGGAGAGAGGTATAGACCTCACCCCAGGTCATCGGGGTTGGGTCTGCTCCCAATGTTCGGAAGGCATCCATATGAACCTCGTTCTCCATCGTCCTCAACTTCAGACCCTTCACATCCTCAGGTTTATTGACAGGCCGTTTATTGTTTGTCAGATTTCTGAAGCCATTTTCCCAGAAGGCGATTCCATTTATTCCCGCCTTCGAAAGATCTTTCAGCAGACCTTCTCCAATCGGTCCATCCAAAACCTTATCGACATGGCCGTTGTCCCTGAAGAGAAAAGGAAGATCAACGACCAGCATCTGCGGGACAAACCCACCGACCGGGCCTGTCGAAGTGACAACAAGATCGATCGTGCCGATCTGAAGTCCCTCAACACACTCTCGCTCACCTTTTCCCAGTTGCCCGCCCGGAAAGATCTCAATCTTGATCTGCCCCTTGGTCTTCAGATCGACCAATTTGGCGAGTTCCATAGCCCCGATATGATAAGGTGCAGAGGTGGACACGACATGAGCCAGCTTTAGTATGATGGGAGCAGCTATGCTGATACCAACTGAACACAAAATGAGAATTACTGAAACCATGATGGAAATAAATAAAATTCTGAACCGTTCCATATCCTTTACCTCCTTTTATAAATTTATTCGAATTCCATCCACTGCAAATCACTGATCACCGATCACTGATCACTTATTTCACCTTGCTCAATTCCTTTTCGTTGATGCGGAAACTATGCTGATCTGTTGGAAATTCCCCTTTTATCACCTCCATTCTGTATGTCTCAAAAGCCTTAAGCATCAGCTCACTCAGATTCACATATCGCTTGGCAAATTTAGGTGTGAAACGGTCGAAGAGTCCCAACATATCATGGACGACCAACACCTGGCCATCGCAGTGAACCCCTGCTCCAATCCCAATCACGGGGACCTTCAGGCGCTCTGTAATCCTCTTGGTAATGGGAGCAGGAATGGCTTCAATCAACACTGAAAAGGCTCCTGCATCTTCCAACGATAAGGCATCATCTATGATCTTCTGGGCGGCCTGCGCGTCTTTGCCCTGGA
>VGSD01000416.1 GCA_016875155.1 Deltaproteobacteria bacterium
GGTGGCGTAGTTGATCGGAATCAATTCTGTAACCATATCCTCAAGTCTTTCCTTAGCCCGCTTTGCTTCCAAACGGGCCTGGCTCTCCTTGTTCAGGGCATCCACCGGAGCAATCCGGATGATGTTCCCGACCTGAACCATCCCGAGCGACCTTGTTTGTAAGATGACATCAAGGGCTTGATCCCATGGCACATCCACCAATCTCATCGTGATTTTACCAGAAACATCATCTGCCGTGATGATGTTGAAATTGCTCACCTCTGCAATCAATCTCAAAATATTTTTGATGTCTGCATCCTTAAAATCAAGAGAAACCTTTCTCCCTGTATACATCTTTTCTACGCCCTCTTCCGTAGGTTTGGCGGCCGGCGGCGGAACAGGCTTTTCTACAGCCTTCTCTTCTATTTTTTCTTCTTTTTTAACCTCAGCAACAGGCTTCTCCTCTTTTTTGACTTCAGCAACTGGTTTCTCTTCGACCTTCTTGTCTTCAACCTTCACCTCTTCTTTGGGAGGAGGAGTCTCTTTAGGCGGTACAGGAACTTCCACTTTGGTCACAACGGTTTTGGGCTTCTCAATATCAAAAAAGAGGGTATGGCCTTCTTTGTTGGCTTCATAGGGTGTCTCTTCTCTTAGTTTGATCAAGATTCTGAGATCGTTCTTGATGTTCTTGATATCAATATGATTCACCGCGCTATCAAACTCGCTTGTGTTCATCCCCCTCTGGAGATGTTTCGGGGCAAAGGCATTCTTGACATCAATGGCCACTGCCTTTTCCGAAATACGGTAAGTTTCAAACTGCGGATCACCGCTGAGGATAATGGCGACTCGAGATTTTCCATCCATCTGTTTAAAATCGATCTCTTTCAACCCAATCTTTGCAATCTTTGTCTTCACCCCAGGTTTGGAAGGTGCTTCGGCAGGCGGGGAAGCTTCCTTTTCTTTTGCCGCAGCAACTGTAGAAGAAGTTTGTTGAACTTTGGGGATAGAAAGTTTTTCCGATCCTTTCTCCTGAACGACGATCTGGGGTTCAGAGGGCTGGGGCACATTTCCTAACGAGACAATAAGCTTGTCATCGATCCGGTTGATCTGATAGGGAGGGAGTTGAGGCTTGGATGAGTCAAAGACCAACCTCAATTTGTTCTGATGTTGTCCGATTCGAATCTCTTTAATGAACGGGTTCGCTGCCTGGATGGACTTTTTAGGGTATTTGGTTCCAACTTCCCAGATGTCTAAAACCAGACGTGGTGGATTATCCAGTTTGAACGCGTTGTAGTTCCCCACTTTCCCATCGGCTAAAATATTAAAGGCGACATAATCATTCTTCTCTTCTAACGAAAAATCAATCACCTTTTTTGCCTTATGGATCTTTTCGGTGGCAGATGATCCGACAACCGGAGAAGAAGGGGGGGATTCTTTTTTCGTCTCCGAAGAAGCGATCTCCACCTCCTTTTTACCCTCTTTTACCTCTGCGATTTTCTCTGTTTTTTCAATGTCAACAATAATATTTCTATCCTCTCTCGAGATATTGTAACGCGTCATCTGGAGGAGGCCGATCTCAATCCGCCCTTTTTCGTCATACTGGGTAGTGAGAATCTCGGAAATGGTTCCATTCTCAACCTTCAGACCGTTTTTCAATGGTCTTACGTCAACATCAGGAAAATCCATCACAATTCTCAAGGGTTCATGAGAAAGCTTATAAAATGGAGGAGGAAGGGTTTCGGACCCTTCGATATGGATTCTTGTAAATTTCTCTTCCTCTGTAAAGGCAATCTTCTGAACAACCGATGGATTTGCCTTCGCCATCAAGACCAAAGGAGGCGGAGTCTCCAGCGGAGTTTTTAACACCTCCCCTGCCATGGCGCAATTGCTGATGACAAGTGAGATTAAGGCGAAAAGGACTATTTTAAAATTCGGAAAAGATTTCATGACTCTCCCCCTTCCTCGATTTTGTGAAGTAATAAGTAAACCTCATTCTTCTTTGTCTGTCCCCAAACATCGGAATACAGCTCTTCGATAATGATTCGATCCTTTAAGATCTTCGTAACTTTTCCATCATTTTTTCCAATTTCAGTTCCTCTTTTTACAAAGTATCCTCTCCCCGTAGAATCCTCCACTAAAGCAATATTCCCTTCGGGAGTGGAAAGAATGGCAACCAATTTTAACTGGCTGATATCATACTTCTGTAGAGGAGTCAGGGGAGCGGTCCGGACCAACTCTCTGACCGGTGTCAATTGGATAAAGGGTTTAAAGGGATCCGCTTTGCCTGTTGGATTATATTGATATTCTGCTTCTTCCTTCTTCTCAGGCTCTTTTTTCTCCTCAACCTTGGCTGGTTCTACTTTCTTCGCCACCGCCTGCGGTGCGCCTCCCTTGGGAGGTGGAGGAGCAACCGTTCCTCCTCCACAGCTTGCCACGATGAAGGCCAATCCGAATACCAACCAGACCATACCGAACTTATCTCTTTTTCGGAACATCATTCTCATCTCCTTGTTCCTTGGTCGCTCCCTTGGCGACTGGTTTTGTCTCAGATTTCTTCTCCTCACCTTTCTGTTCAATGAACCGGTAGGTCGTGATAAGAGAAGATGTTCTGATGATGACATCACTCTCTCTCCCTTTGACCTCTTTGGCGCGTGTCATATTAAAATCGATGACATTGATAATTCTCGAGAGTTTCCCAATCCTATCAAAAAACTGTCCGATGTTATGATAACTCCCGACCATCACCAGATCGATCGGAACCCTTGCATAGAACTGCTGAGGTTCTTCGGGTTTTGGCTTGAAGAGGGTAAACTCCAGGTTAGACTCCTTTCCAAGACGAGAAATGCTCTTCAAAATGTCAGGGATCTCTTTTTCATTGGGAAGCTGAGTCAACGCTTTATCCAGTTCTCCTCGCAATTCTTTAACTTGGGTTTTGAACTTGTCCAGGTCCCGGGCGATCATCTTTCCCTGGGTTGCCTCTTTCATCAACTTATCCAGCTGTGTCTTTAATAACTTCATGTCACTCTGCCACGGGATGAAGAACACATAGACAAAGATTCCCGTAATCACGCATAAGATCCCAATGAGAATCAAGACCTTTTTGGATGTCGGGAGTTTTAAAATTGAATCAACTGTGATCGCCATCTTCTCCCCCTTTGATACTTTGTTTGAAATCCCTGTCCTAAAATGTTCATCCCGTGGCGCCCTGGCGTCCCGTCCGTTTGAACGATAAGGTCACATCGAGATGATTTCACACGAGAGAATAAATTTTTTCATCTTAATTTTGCTCTGTTCCACCTGCTCGCTCACGATTAAATCGACCGTTTTAAAGAGT
>VGSD01000417.1 GCA_016875155.1 Deltaproteobacteria bacterium
CCTTAAAAACCCAGATGTCCGCCGCCTCTACCTCGGCGGGTAATCACCTAAACCATTGGCAGTTGAATGCGATCCCGATGTGCCGGTGTCATGGGATGACTACAATTCCATTTGATTTATAAACAAATTACTGGTAAAAAATAGTTATGGAACCGAAGAAAATACTGGTGGTAGATGATGAGGCCCCCCTGCGAGACATCCTGCAGCGAGGGTTGACCCAGATGGGCGGGTTTTCGATCGAGGTGGCACAAAACGGTCAGGAGGCGATTGGGAAGATTGAAGGCGAGATTTTCGACCTTGTCTTGACCGACCTGATGATGCCCGAGATGGACGGCATGGAACTTCTCAAGATCATCAAGGGAACGAGGCCGGAGATGCCGGTGATCATGATGACTGCCTACGGATCCATTGATACGGCTGTAGAGGCAATGAAGACCGGAGCCAACGATTACATCACCAAGCCAGTGGACCTCAGAGACCTTCTCCTCCGAATTTCCAAAGTCCTTGAGGAAAACCGTCTTTTACAGGAGAACCGCCTCCTGAGAATGGAGTTGAGGAAAAAATTTCAGTTTTCCAACATCATCGGAAAAAGCCGAAAAATGCAGGAGATCTTCTCTCTCATCGAAAAGGTGGCTTCGAGCAACAGTACGGTCATCATTTACGGAGGAAGTGGAACCGGGAAAGAGCTCGTGGCCAAGGCCATCCATTACAACAGCCCAAAAGCGGATCACCCCTTCATCCCATTCAACTGCAGTGCCATCCCTGAGACCCTGGTGGAAAGCGAACTGTTTGGCCACACCAAAGGCGCCTTCACTGGCGCCGTCCAAACCAAGAAAGGACTGTTTGAGGAGGCCAATGGCGGGACTCTTTTTCTCGACGAAATCGCCACAGTCCTTCCCTCTGTTCAGGTGAAACTCCTCAGAGTCCTTCAGGAGAAGGAAATCATGAAGATAGGGAGCACCGAGCGAACAAAGATTGATGTCCGTATGATTGCGGCGACTAACGAAGACCTTGAAACCAATATGAAGAACGGGAAATTCCGGGAGGATCTCTTCTATCGGCTCCATGTCTTTCCCATCGTCCTTCCGGATTTGAGGGAGAGAAGAGAGGATATTCCTCTCCTGGCCTATCATTTCCTCGACCGCGCTTCAAAGGAGGCAAAAAAAGAGATCAAAGGGATATCCAAAGAGGCAATGAATCTCCTTCTCGAATATGCCTGGCCGGGAAATGTGAGGGAGTTGGAGAACGCCATTGAAAGGGCGATCATCATGGCGGACGGAGAATTCTTAACCCCCCAGGACCTTCCAAGAGATTTGACAGAAGGATTTTCCTTCCTGATCCGAAAAGGGGCAAAGGGCCGCAAATCCCTCGATGAAATCAAAGCCGAATATATCACGCAGATATTGAAGGAGACCAATGGAAATAAAAAAACGGCCTCTGAAATTTTGAAGGTCAATCCCAGAACGCTCTACCGGTTCGAAAAGAAGGGCTCTTCCTAAATCCCTGACTGTGCCACCGTTTCGTTGACTCCAAGGGGAAACAGTGTTATTTATTATTTATGAAAACCTTCGCCAGCAGGTCGTTATCCGTTCTGGTCTTCATCGTCCTTCTCACGTCCTGCGCCAGCGCCCAGAAGGCTGACGTTCCATCAGCGGTTCAAGCCGCGTCCTCCCCTCCGGTTAATGAATCCGTTAAGAAAACGCTGCCTCCTCCCAAACCACGTGCTTATTATCACTTCCTTCGCTCCCAGTTAAAACTGCGAGAGGGGAAACTGGATGAGGCCATCGGAGAACTCCGGGAGGCGATTGCTCATGATGATAAAGAACCTTCGCTCCGCGTAGATTTAGCTTCCCTCTATATCTATAGGGGACGGATGAATGAGGCTATTGAGGAGTGCCTTGCGGCTGTTCGTATGGACCCCCTTCACCTCACCGCCCACCTCCTATTAGGCGGAATCTACTCCTCACTTAAAAGGAATCAGTTAGCCATTGAGGCTTATCAAAAAGCGATTCAGATCTCGCCCCAGCACCGGGAAAGCTATCTCTACCTCAGCTCCCTCTATGCCGAGAACCGGGAGTATGAGAAGGCGATCCAGTTGCTCCAACAGTTTCTGAACATCGAACCCAACTCCGCCATAGGCCTTTATTCCCTTGGAAGGATATACGCCGAGACAAAATTTTACGACAAGGCAGTGGAATATTTTTTAAAGTCTCTTGCCATTGAACCCCTTCAGATCTCTACCCTGATGGATTTAGGGATCACCTATGAAATCCGGAATGAGAACCAAAAAGCCGCAGAAGTTTATCAAAAAATTCTTGCCATCAATCCTGACCACAAACAGGCGAGAGACCGGCTGGGACAGACCTATATCAAAGAGAAAAAATTAGATGAGGCGTTGGCGCAATTTCGGGAACTCCAGAAATCAGGCTCCGGCGATCTTAGTCTCCGGACAAAGATCGGCTTCATCTATCTCGAACAGGGAAAACTGGACCAGGCCATACTCGAATTTAACTTTGTCCTCGGTGCGACTCCAGGCGACCACCGGGTCAGGTATTATCTGGGAGCCGCCTACGTGGAGAAAGGAGCGCTCGATTTAGCCCTATCGGAATTCAAAAAGATCCCTGTTGAATCGGATCTCTTTGCAGACTCCCGGAGAAGCATGGTTCTGATTTTCAAAAAACAGAACAGGACCCAGGATGCCATCCGGCTGATGGAGGAATCGGTCCAGGCTAAACCCAAGGATGTGGATCTTTATCTGATTCTCGCTGCCCTTTTCGAACAAGGAGAACAGTTGCCGAGAGCGCTTGAAACCCTCCACAAAGGCTTGGAACAAAACAGGGAGAATGTTGACCTCCTTTATCAGCTTGGAGCACTCTATGACAAAATGGGAGATTTTGAAAAGATGGTCTCTCAGATGAAAGAGGTTCTCCGGCTGGATCCCAATCATGCCGACGCCTTGAACTATCTGGGATACTCTTACACCGAGAAAAATATCCATCTCCAGGAAGCCCTCCAGTTGATTCAAAAGGCGATGGCCTTAAAACCCAATATGGGCTATATCACCGACAGTCTGGGTTGGGCCTATTATAAACTGGGAGACTATGGACAAGCAGTGATTGAACTGGAGAAGGCAAACAAGTTGACTCCGAATGACCCTGTCATCACGGAACATCTGGCAGATGGCTATTTAAAACTGAACCAGGTGGACAAAGCCATCCTTCTTTATGAGAAAGCTCTTACCTTGAATCCAAAACCCGATCAGGCGGAGAAACTGAAGAAAAAAATTGAAGAACTGAAAAAGAAGAAATAACCA
>VGSD01000418.1 GCA_016875155.1 Deltaproteobacteria bacterium
GACTATCCGACATATCAAAGTCATATAGTCGAATGGTCTTATAGTCGTATAGTAATTTATGAAACCTGGAAATCCTAAGACTAATGACTATAAGACTATCTGACAACCTTACCTCATTCCCTTTGTGGATGGCGTTGGAGTGCTCGGGCGGGCTTTCTTATTTGAGATCTCTTCAACGATCACCTCGGCTCCATCCTGGAGGTCTCCAGACATCACCTCACTGAAGGTGCCATCCGTAATCCCAACCATAATCTGAACAGGAGTCGCCTTATTCTCCTGGGAAAGAGTCCATACCCTGCCTGGTCTTCCCTGTTCCTTCTGCTGTTCCTGCCCCATCGCGTTCAACTTCTTTTTCTGCTCCTCCGTTAATATTCCCCATATCTTCTGCCGGATGAGGGCTCGAATTCGAATACTTGCCTCCTCGGGCTTTGACTTCTGACGGATCTCCTGCATCTCCGCCCTTGAGGACTGAAGGATCATATCCATCTTAGACTGTTGCTCCGCTGTAAGATTGAGTTCACTTTTTAGCCGTTCCAGACCTGCTCGGCCTTTTTCTTGTGGAGAGGGTTCCTTTGAGGGAGCTTCCTTTTTCTTTTCAACAGGGCCTTCGCTTTTGGCAGACTCCGGTCTGAACCTCAAGGCAGCATTGGGAATTTTTAAAACACCTTCTCGATGTTCAACCATCACGGATACATTGGCGGTCATGCCCGGCTTTAGCTTTAAATCAGTATTACCCACCTGGATCACCACGTCATAGGTCACCACATTTTGAACCGTGATTGGAGCGTTCCTAACCTCGAATACCTTTCCTCGAAAGGTCCTCTCCGGATAGGCATCCACCGTAAATGTAGCGTCCTGGCCATGGGCGATTCGGCCGATATCCGCCTCACTCACATTCGTATTGACCTGCATCTGGGTCAAATCTTTCGCAATCGTGAATAAGGTCGGAGCCTGGAGGCTGGCTGCTACGGTCTGGCCCACATCTACATTTCTTGAGATGACGATCCCGTTAACTGGTGATCGGATGGTGGTATATTTTAAATTCGTTTCCGCCACTTTCAAACTCGCCCTGGCCTGTTCCACCTGCGCTTTGTTCGACTCCACCTGTGATCTGGCTGATTCTAATTGGGCCTTGGCCACCTCCCTCTGCGCGATAGCAGTATCATGAGTGGTCTGTGTCGAATCGAGGGTAGCCTGAGCAATCACTTTCCTCTCTACCAGTTCCTTGTTCCGCTCGAGTGTTCTTTTCGCATCAACAATGGCAATTTCTGCTTTGTCCAGGTTGGCTTGCGCATTCTTCAGATTCGCTTGAGCATTCAACAGGTTCGCCTGTGCATTCAGCACATTTGCCCTCCCCTGCTCAACCTGAGCTTCAAAGATGGCCGGATCAATCTGGGCGATCACCTGCCCCTCTTGTACTCGCGAATTGAAGTCAGCATGAAGGGCTTTGATTGTTCCTGAAATCTGGCTTCCTACCAGGACCGTGGTGACCGGATTGATTGTTCCTGTAGCGGTTACAACAGCACTGATTTCACCGCGATCGACTTTAACCGTCCGGAATTTTTCATTGGTGTTCTTCTGCCCGATGTTTGGATAAAAGTAGTAACCACCGGCTAACAAGATCACGATCAAGGCCGCTGTTAGAATTAAATATTTTTTCTTACGATTGCCCATTCATTCATCCCTTTCTCTTTTTCCGGAACTGGAGTCGGATCGGGACCCCTTCGAAGCCAAAGGTTTCTCTCATCTGATTTAACAGATACCTTTCATAAGAAAAATGTATCCCCTCAGGAAAGTTAGTATATATAATAAACGTGGGCGGAGCAACTGAAACCTGTGTAATATAATTCATCTTGACCTGCCGCGTCCGGAACGTGGGGGGCTGAGACTTTTTCACCCAGCCTTCGAGGGCTCGATTCAACGGTGAAGTGGAGACTCTTTTTTTCGCCTCTGCTGCCACCCGGTCAATCGTATCGAGAACCTTCTTAACCCTCTGACCGGTCAGGGCCGAGATGAAGAGGATGGGAGCATAGGAGAGGTACTTCAGATCTTCGCGAATTTTTTTCTCAAACTGAGCCAGGGTCTGAGAATCCTTCTCAATGAGGTCCCATTTGTTCGTCACGATGATGCATCCTTTGCCCTTCTCGTGGATAAACCCGCCGATTCTCGCATCCTGATCGGTCACCCCCTCTTTTGGATCTAAAAGAAGAAGGGCGACATCGCACCGGTCAATCGTCCGGAGGGCCTCCACAATACTATATTTCTCCAGGCGCAGGCTGATCCTGCTTTTTCTCCGGATTCCTGCCGTATCAATCAGCGTATATCTCTTCCCATCCCTTTCAAACCGGGTATCGATCGCATCACGGGTGGTGCCCGGAGCCTCATCCACGAGCACTCTCCTGTATCCCAGAATGCGATTGACCAGAGAGGACTTCCCCACATTCGGCCTTCCTAACATCGCCACCTTTGTGGTGTCTTCATCTCCTTCCTCTTCCTCCGCTTTTGGAAGAACCCCTATCACCTCATCCATCAAATCGTTCAGGCCATACCCATGCTCTGCTGAAATCGAAAAGAGGTTATCCACACCTAATTCGTAAAATTCAAATGCCTTCTCTTCTTTATGTGGCCCGTCGATCTTATTGACGATATAAAAGACGGGTTTATTCAAACGTCTAAGGATATCGCCAATTTCCCTGTCAGAGGGAGTGAAGCCTTCTTTCCCATCCATGACAAAAAGGATCACATCCGCCTCTTCTATGGCTAATTGACACTGTTCACGCATCTGGACGAAGATCCGGTCCTTTGAGATCGGTTCAAACCCGCCTGTATCGATCAAAGTAAAAGGACGGTCATCCCACATCACGTCGGCGTAATTACGGTCGCGTGTGACTCCTGGTTCATCATAGACAATGGCCTTCTTTCCACCCGTAATCCGATTGAACAGGGTGGACTTCCCGACATTCGGCCTTCCAACAATAGCAAGAATGGGTTTCATGGCTCATTGACTCAACTGATTGATTTTCATTATAAAACAACCCTTCAAATCTCACAACAAAACCTTTTTATGAACGGGCAACCCCTAAATTAGGGTATTCACAAAGTTCTTGAAAATTTCGTGGGGAATATATAGAATAGATTGCAGAAAATGAGAAATAAAATTTACTTCCTATTCCTTGTCGTTTTCTTCCTGGCCTTCATGGGGCTCGAGAAGAGCCTATCCCAACCCGTATCAAGTGAAGAACCCATCATCAAGCTGGGAGAAATCACCTTTAAGGTCCGGAAGATAGAATCCACCCCTTCCCCTCT
>VGSD01000419.1 GCA_016875155.1 Deltaproteobacteria bacterium
GACCTTTTGGGCCTGCCCGATAATGGTTGCATCTAAATCTTCAAAGTCTGTCTTCACTATAAAATTAGAAATTTGATCAAGATATTCAGGCATTTTCTTTCACGATCTCCTTCTTTTATTTCTTAAGGGTTTTTGCAGCCTCCTCTCCAGCAATTTTGCCAAGGACGGTTGCTGCCAGGAGCCCGTTGGCAGAAGAATAACCCTTTACGCCAGATCCTGAAACGCCCACAGCCACACCCCCGCCTGCATAAAGATTGGGGATGGGACTGCCATCCGCCTTAAGAACTTGGCCTTTTTTGTTTACTTTCAAACCACCTTGGGTATGGAACAGCGCTCCGGTTACCCTCACCCCATAGTAAGGAGGCCTTAAGGGTCCTTGGAAATCTTTGCGCCCTAAGGGATCTTCCCCTTTTCCTTCGGCAGCGTTATTATAGGATTCGAGCGTCCTTCGAAGTTCGTTGGGGGAAAGCTGAAATTGGTCAGCCAACGCTTCAATGGTTTCTCCCCTTTTCACGGCGCCCATCTCAATACATTGTCTGAAATCTTCAAAACCGAGCACAGATTGATAAATTCTCTCATCAAAAATCTCAATAGCGATTTGGTCTTCTTGGTTAAGGACCTCAATGGCGTGATCGGAATAACCGGTATATTCATTTGCAAACCGCTTGCCCTGGTTATTCACTTGAAATCCGCCATTGACAATGACCACCCATGTGAGAAGCGTGGCATGAGGATGAGCCACCGACCCATGAGCTTGATAAGCTCCCATGTGCTGGGTGGCAGCTCCTAACGCCATCCCCCATAAGATTCCCTCTCCTGTGTTTCCCTCATGTCCAAAATAGAAGGCGTCTGCCATCTCGGGGATATACTTTCTCAACATCTCTTTGTTATTGCCAAAGCCGTTACAAGCCAGGATCACTTTTTTAGCCCGCACTCTGTTGATCCCTTGTCCAAAGATCTCCACCTCCAACCCCATGACACTCCCATCAGCCTCTGTTGCAATCAGATCTCTCACGGGTGCCTGAGTCACCAGGAGGATATTATTTTTATTGGCAATAATATGACGTAATTCTCCCACGATCTGCTCCCCTTTACGGGTGGAAGGAGCATGGATGCGATGTCTGGAATGGCCAGGGTAGATGAAGTCTGTAACGATGTCTAGATGGATTCCCACTGAATCGACCAGCCACTCCACGAGGTTTTTTGATTCCTTACATAAATGGAGTGTGATCTCCGGATCGCTTTCGTAATGGTTTTTTCTAAAAATGTCCTCTGCCATCATTTCAGGGGAATCATTAATGCCGGACGCCTTCTGGAAACGGGTCCCAGCAGCAGGAATCATTCCCTGACTGAGGGACGTGTTTCCTCCTACCTTTTTCTCTTTTTCAAGAAGTAAGACCTCCACTCCTTTTTCAGCCGCGGCCAACGAAGCGAGCATTCCACAAGCCCCACCTCCAACAACAGCAACGTCCGTTTCCACATCCCAGGATAGGTCATGTTCATTCTTGATTCTTTGGATCATTTTTTCTCTCTGAACCTGTGGGTTAAGTTCTAACTTAGATAATATTCGTCATTGCATCAAGTGATAAATTCTCTAGATTCATGATGGCTTCGGCAAGTTTCCTTGTCTCTTTCTCAGAGATCAGCAATGTGGCATTGGCGTGAAACTTGTTATAGATTTCATCCCAACTGGCCGGATTCTCTGGCTCCCCTTTTGCCAATTCCACCTCAGCAGACCACATTCTATTCTTGTGATCGAAAATTTTAACGGTGGCACCTCTCTTATTCGGATAGAGCTTTTCCCATTTATTCCCGATCGATAATTCTACTTTTTGGGATAGCGCCTGGATGCTTTCATCTCGAATAGTTTCATCGGAATACTTGTCTGCTCCGGCATCTTTTTTAATCAGGGCTAATGCCACAGAGAAAGGAATGCTGAATCGGCCGGCAGATGGCGTCGTTGCGTGAGGAATTCCAGCCAACCTCACAGCCGCCGGGTAGGTTTCAACAATAATTTTGTCAATCTCTTCAATTTTTTGAGTGCTCTTGCGGAAGGCTTCGAATGCCGCATCAATGGGCGCATGGGCATGGCGACAGGCCGCATAGAGCTTCAGATAGATATTACAGATTTCATAATCAACGCCAAAGTTTTGGGTCAGGGCATTGACGTTCACCTGGTCCGCGAATGCTTTTAAATACCCATCTTCACCCTCGAATATTTGGAGAGGGCCACTGGCTCCTTTTTTGGCCAGAATACAAGAAAGAAGCCCTGACACAGCAGCCCTGGCTGGGGTGATGGGTTTCACCATAGAGCCTTCCTCCTCATGATTGGTCCGGATGAGTCCGGCGGATTGAAGACCTGCCATTCCCAGAGCCGCAATGATCTTCTCGCGGCTGAGCCCCATGATGTTTGCTGCCGCTGCCGAGGCACCGAAGGTTCCCGTGATCCCGGTGATATGGAAACCTCGATTCAGGCTCGAGGGATTAATTGCTTTTCCTACCCGAATCATGACATCATACCCTGCCACAACGCCTGCGATGAGGGACTTGGTATTGGCTCCTGTCAGTTCAGCAGCAGCGATGGCCGTGGGAACGATGACTGCTCCCGGGTGTGAAGCGGCAAGGCGGTGGCCGTCGTCCATATCAAGGGCATGGGCGCAGGATGCATTGGCAAAAACGGCGTGAACAGCCGGAATTTTCTTTTTACCTTGAATCACGGTTGCTTCTGGTTTGCCACCGAGCTCGAGTACGTAATCCAGGACTATCTTCGGAAAGACCATCGTCTTGTAACCAGCCAGTGAAACACCGATCAGATCTAAAATTACCTTCTTCGCCTGTTGAATAACCTCAGCACTCAGGTCATCAAAACGTGTGCGGACTAGAAAATCGGCATAGATTGAAGAAATCGTCTCCACCCCATTCCTCTCCTGCTTCCCTATTTAAACCTCTTTTGTCTTCTTCCTTTCCGCGATCGCCCTAGAAAGGGCAAGAAGGGATTCTGCTCTTTTAAAGGAGCCGTAGTCGATCATCTTGCCGCCGATGGTTGTTGCGCCTAGTCCTTTTATCCTTGCTTCCTCATAGGCAGCCACCACCCGCTCTGCAAAAACCACATCACCCAAAGCGGGAGCAAAAACCTGATTCACCACATCCACATGTCGGGGGTGGGTTAATTGTTTTCCAGAAAAGCCTAACAGTTTCGATTTCTCCGATTCTTTTGCGAGCCCTTCCAGATCAATGATTAACCCAAAAAATGGGGTGTCTATCGCATGGATGCCTGCAGCCCTTGCTGCAACAGCCATCGCTGAT
>VGSD01000420.1 GCA_016875155.1 Deltaproteobacteria bacterium
ATCACCGAAGGAAATTTTGAAGAAGTCCTCAAGTACTTGAAGAAAAACCGCAAAGTTCGGGATGTCCTGCTCTCAGGAGGAGATCCTCTCCTTCTTGAAAATGAGAGGCTGGAGGAGATTTTGAGCCGTTTGAGAGCGATTCCTCACATCGAACTCCTCAGGATCGGGACGCGGGTCCCAGTCTCTCTCCCCCAGAGAATTACCCCAGGATTGGTGAAGATGCTTAAAAAATATCATCCTCTGATGATGTCGATTCATTTCACCCATCCCAAGGAGATCACCGAGGCGGTGAAGAGGGCCTGTAGTGATCTGGCCGATGGAGGAATTCCCCTTGGAAGCCAGACCGTCCTTCTCAAGGGAATCAATGACAAAGCCCCTATCATGAAGAAGCTGGTTCATGAACTTCTCAGGATCAGGGTTCGTCCCTATTACATCTACCAGTGTGACCTGGCCACAGGGACAGAGCATTTCAGAACTTCTGTCGCCACAGGGATTCAGATCATTGAGAAACTGCGCGGCCACACCACGGGCTATGCCATACCGACTTTTGTGGTAGATGCGCCGGGTGGAGGAGGAAAGATTCCCGTGGAGCCCAACTACCTGGTTTCGAGGGAAAAGGGAAAGATGGTCCTGAGAAACTATGAAGGGAAGATCTACGAATATCAGGAACCCAATATCATCGAGTTCAAGAAGGCAAAAGCCAGCAGAGAGGAAAAGGCTGTCACCAAGAAGGTGATGGCCCAGCCTTGAACCACGTAGGGTTCAGGACTCAAGAGAGAGAAAGCGATGGAAGGATTAAACCTAAAGGTGGCTGTTCTCTATAACCTTCTTGAAAGGCTTGAGAAGGGAGAAGAGAAAGATCTTCTGGCGGAGGAAGCGGTCCATGAGGAGATCGGTTCAATCGAAGAGGGGATCCGTTCCCAGGGGTATCAATTTTTCGTGATGGCCGTCCAAAATGAGATCGATCCTATCATCCACTGGTTGAAGGAGATCCGACCGGATGTTGTGTTCAACCTGTGTGAGAGTGTTTATGGAGATGCCTGCATGGAGTTGAATATCCCCGCCCTGCTAGATCTCTTGCGGATTCCCTACACAGGGTCTCCTCCTCTGACCCTTGGGTTGTGTCAGGATAAAGGGAAGGTGAAGGATATCCTCTCCTCCCAGGGTATCCTCACTCCCCGGTATAAGATCTTCGATCGTGAGGTCGGGTCTCTGAAAGGGAATATCTTTCCCATCATCGTCAAGCCCCTTCACGAAGATGGGAGCCTTGGAATATCAAAGGAGAGTGTGGTCTATGATGATGAGGGACTGAACAGGCAGATCCGGTATGTGATCGAAAAGTATCAACAGCCTGCGCTGGTGGAAGAGTATATCGAAGGCCGGGAATTAAATGTGGGGTTGATGGAGACCAATGGGAAAGTGTCAACCCTCCCCATCTCTGAGATCGATTACTCCGAATTCCCTGAAGGGATTCCACGGATTTGCGGTTATGAGGCTAAGTGGATGCAGGAGAGTATTGAGTATCAAAAGTCTAAACCGGTCTGCCCCGCTCCGCTGGAATGGGTGGTGCAAAAACGGGTGGAACATCTTGCCGTCAAAGTTTTTAAACTCTTTGGCTGTCGGGACTATGCCCGTGTGGATATGCGCATTGACCGAGGCGGAAAGATTTATATCCTGGAGGTCAATCCCAATCCCGATATCTCCCCGCCCTCTGGCATGGCGAGAGCCATCCGGGTTCAGGGAATGACCTACTCTGAATTTATTGGAAAAGTGATTGATAAGGCGCTCCAGAGGAGAGATAGGGAGATAAGGGGATAGGGGGGTGAGGAGATAGACCGCTTTTTTCTCCCGATCACCCTATCCCCCAATCTCCCTATTTGTGCTTAGTATCATCACCCCATCTCTCCATCTCCTTATCTTTGTTTAAGATTATCCCATCCCCTTATCTCCTTATTAGTGGTTAAAACAATGAACACCCTTCCCAAAATCATATTAAAGAAAGGAAAAGAGAAGCCCATCCTCAGGGGGCACCCCTGGGTCTTTTCCGGAGCGGTTGCAAGAGCAGAAGGAGATCTTTCTCTGGGAGAGATTGGTGAGGTCTATTCTTGGAATGGGAACTTTATAGGAATGGGCCAGTTCAATCCCCATTCACAGATCATTCTTCGCATGCTGACCCGAAAAAAGGAGGTTTTAAATTCGTCCTTTTTCAAAGAGCGGATGTTGCGAGCATATGATTTGAGAGAGAAGGGACTGCAAGGAAAGACGAATGCTTACCGGGCCATCAATGGAGAGGGGGATTTTCTTCCGGGGTTGATTGTGGATCGATATAAGGACATCCTTGTCCTTCAATTTCTGACTGCAGGGATGGAGCGGCTGAAAGGACTTTTCATCGATCTTTTGGTCAACCATTTTAATCCCAAAAGCATCTATGAACGGAGTGATGTTCCTTCTAGAAAGGAGGAGGGTCTGCCTGAAGCCAAGGGTCTTGTCTATGGGGAGGAGATTCTCGAACCTGTTGAGATAGAAGAGCATAGATGCCGGTTTAGGGTTGATGTGAAAACAGGGCAGAAGACAGGTTTTTACCTTGATCAGAGAGAAAACCGGTTTTCCCTCCGTGAGGTTTCTCATGATAAGAAGATATTGGACTGTTTCTGTTACTCCGGAGGTTTCTCCATCCATGCAGGGCTTGGGGGAGCCAAAGAGATCACTACGATTGATTCCTCGGAAGAAGCCCTGGAAAGAGTGAAAGATCATTTTGCACTCAATCGTCTTGGAAAACTCTTTCCCCGGCTGATCAGGGGAGATGCTTTTGAAGTCATGAGGAGCCTTGAACCCGATTATGATATTGTCGTTCTCGATCCCCCTCCTTTTGCTAAAAAGAAGGGTCACCTCCCAGGCGCTTCGAGAGGATATAAGGATCTCAATCTTCAGGCGTTTCGTCTTTTAATAAAAGAGGGTCTTCTCTTCACATTCTCCTGCTCCCACCACATGGACTGGGATCTCTTTCAGAAGATCATCTTTGCTGCAGCCGTAGATGCTGGTAAAAGGGTTCAACTTCTTGCCAGAAGAGGACACCCAATCGATCATCCTGTCGACCTGTCCCACCCCGAAGGAGAGTACCTCAGAGGCATGGTCTTAAGGGTGTTGTAACTCCTGTGTTGTAACTCCTTGACCCTCATATGATATTCAGTTAATATTCTAATTTAGTCATATAGTCTATTAGTTGTATCGTCTCATAGTCAAAAAAAGATAAGATTATAAGACGATTTGACTATCCGACTATAGGACAATGAGACTAAAT
>VGSD01000421.1 GCA_016875155.1 Deltaproteobacteria bacterium
CATAGAGTCAGGGCCTAGAAGTCTTAAAACTCTAAAAACAACTTTACCATTTGCCCCACAATCCATTTTCTCTACTCTGCCCATATCCCGATATCCACCCTGACACACAGATGATACACCACCATAAATCGGCTCGCCTTGACATCTTCTCTAAAATTGGTAATATAACAGCATCATTCCCCCTCCTCCTCACCTCCTCCCACCAGGGGAGGAGGGAAAAGGTGAGACCTCCTCCCACCAGGGGAGAAGGAAGAAAAGGGAGACCTCCTCACATGAAGGGGTAGTGCCTTAATTACTATTATGTCATCCTGAATTTATTTCAGGATCAGGGTTAAAGATTTAGAGATGCCGAAACGAGTTCGGCATGACACTTTGAAAATCCAAAATAAAAAAAACGAGGAGCACCTATGATAAGAAATAGAAAAATATTTTTTACTCTATCCGTTTTATTCCTATTGATCATTTTTCTCACCTCCTGTTCCAGCCTTCCATTGATCGGAAAGAAAGAGGAGAAGAAAACCGAAAAACTTCCAGAGGGAAAGACCGTGAGGGTTGAGGGGATGGAGACAGTCAAGGGCACCAATCCTCCTAGAACCGATACCCCTGAACCTGTTAGAAAACCTTCGTCTGAACCTGTTCCAAGGCGAGAACCAGAGACCCGGATGACCTCTGCCCCTACCCGGCCATTTGCCGCTGCTCCTCTCCCCTTCCTTCAGATGGGTTTTAAAAAGAAAGTGGCCATTTTAGACTTCGAAAATAAGACAACTTATCAGGAGGAAAAGATCGGCGAGGCAGTGGCCAGAAGGCTCTCCGATAAATTGGAGGCAACCCAGCGTGTGGTCATCATGGACAAAGTGGTCGTTTCAGAGATGCTCAGCCGTGAAGGAGTAAAATTTGAGAGCCTGATCGAACTACCAGTGATGAAACAGGCTCACCGGTCTCTGGGAATTCAAGCCTTTGCACTGGGCGCGGTCACGGATGTAAGCATTCTCTCCTCGAAAGCCTCTGACACATCGGACGAAGAGGTTTCCTTTGCCACGGCAAAAGTGGAGATCCGCCTCATTGATGCCTCCACAGGAAACCTGCTCAAGACCTTCATCGGCAGAAGCCCCATCTTCGGCACAAAAGAGACAGGAGAATATAGCAAAAGCAAAGCGGTGATGAAAGCCATTGATTTCGGCCTGGAGGACATCCTTGACGGTTTTTTCAGACAGCTCGATTACCTGGATTGGACAACGACGATTGCAAAGATCGAAGGGGAAAGTCTCTTTATTAATGCTGGCAGGCTCTCCGGTCTCAGGATAGGAGACACCCTTGAGATCTATGAACCTGGGAAAGAGATCATCCATCCCGCCACAAAGATCTCATTGGGATGGACTACGGGCCAGCTCAAGGGAATCATCAGAGTTTCGGAACTCTTCGGCGTGGATGCGGCTATCGGGAAAGTGGCACAGGGCAGCGGCTTCAACCCCAATGATGTGGTGAAAACAACGGCAAGATGATTCTTCCTGACGGATCTTTCCCCCTCACCCCCACCCCTGCCTATCGGCAGGCAGGCTCTCCCACCGAGGGAGAGGGAGATTATCGAATATTTATTGAAAAAACATGATATATGGAAAATCTCCCCAACCCCTCTTTGCCAAAGAGGGGCGGGCCCTACTCCTCTGAAGGCACCATCGGAGGAAAGGCGATCCCTTCGGCTAAAAAGTAAGCTGCCTGTAAGTAAGATGTGTGACAGAGCGGAAAACATTCCTTGCAGTTCCAGCACTCCTTGGAAGCGATCTCCGGAATGAAACTGATCTCTCGCCTGACTCCTCGGTCAACAAATGCAACTGCGTTTTTCTTCTTAACCTCGGCACAGTACCTTACACATAGACCACAAAGAATGCAAAAGGAGGGCTCCTTTTCAAAACGAGATGGATCTGCTCCATACTGCTGAGCCAAATCCTTCAGTGCCTGGGAATCTGGAGCATGGGCAAGCATGAGGTCCAAAAGCACTTTGCGAATCTTATCTACTTTCCCGGATCTCGTTCGGACCACCAGGTTTTTTTCAACGGGATAAAGGCAGGCAGCCACGAGTTGTGTCCTGCCGCGATTCTCGATCTCTACGGTGCAAATCCGGCAAGCCCCATAATTCTCCAATTTTTTGAGGTGACAAAGGGTCGGGATAAAAATCTCTGCCTTTTGGGCTGCTTCCAAAATGGTCATCCCATCCCGTGCCTCTACTTCTCTTCCATCAATCTGCAAAAAGATCTCACTCATTTTTTACTCTCTCTGACGATGATTCTTCTTTCTTCAGGGATCGGAGGCGGAACAGGTTCGCCGGAAATGCGCTCTATCGCATTGAAGCGAGTGGGGCAGACTTCGAAGCAGGTTTTACACTTGGTGCATTTCTCCTGGTCAATGATATGGATCTTGTTCTTGCCGCCATCAATCGCCTCTGCAGGACATTTCCGAAGGCACATCATGCATGCCTGGCACTTCTCCGGGTCGATATAGTACGAGACCATCTCTTTGCAGAAATAAGCCGGGCATCTCTTCTCCTTGATATGTGCCTCATACTCATCCCTGAAGTAGCGTATCGTGCTGAGCACCGGGTTAGGAGCGCTTTTGCCTAAAGCACAGAGTGAGGCATCCCGGGTGGTTTCGGACAGCTCTTCTAAAAGCTCGATGTCGCCCTCTCTTCCCTTTCCTCTGCTGATATTCGATAGGATCTTAAGCATCTGACGGATGCCTTCACGGCAGGGGACACATTTGCCGCACGATTCATCGCTGAGGAAGTCAAGGAAGTACCTGGCGACATCCACCATACAGGTATCTTCATCCATGACAATCATCCCACCCGACCCCATCATGGAACCGGCTTTGGTGAGTTCATCAAAATCAACCTTGATATCCAATAGCTGCTCGGGGAGACAACCTCCGGAAGGGCCTCCGGTCTGCACGGCCTTGAACCTTTTGCCCCCGGGAATTCCACCGCCCACCTTATAGATAATATCTCTCAGGGTGATGCCCATGGGTACTTCCACCAGGCCGGTATTATTGATCTTGCCGACCAGAGAAAAAATCTTCGTGCCCTTGCTCTGTCCCACTCCGAATTGAGCAAACCAATCAGCGCCTTTGCTGACGATGAGCGGCACATTCGCCCAGGTCTCAACATTATTCAACACACTGGGCCGATCCCAGAGCCCCTTGATTGCAGTGTGGATATACTTTGGCCTGGGCTCTCCCACCTTGCCTTCCAATGCCGTCATCAAAGCGCTCGACTCCCCAGAGACGAAAGCTCCAGCTCCCCGGTGC
>VGSD01000422.1 GCA_016875155.1 Deltaproteobacteria bacterium
GAACTACCGAAGATAAAATGGCCAAAATCGAAAAAAAGAAAGTCTGGACGGCGCTCCTTCTCATCCCCCCGCTCGTCCTTTTGATTGCTCTGACGCCTTCACTGGTCCTTACCCTGATAGTCCTCATCATCACGCTTCTCGGGATGCGGGAATTCTATAACCTTGCTCTCCCCAACTCAGGACGGTCCGGACATGTTGTCGGCATCATTCTGGGGTTGATGCTTTCGATCATCTTTTCCTATGGAAATCCGGAAATCCTGCTTCCTTTCATCATCATCATCCTCCTTCTTGTTCTATGCACCCTCTTCATGGTCACTTCTCAAGACCTCTCAACCGCCATTTCGAACCTGAGCATCACTTTTTTCGGAATTTTCTATATCGCCTTTCTCCTCTCCCACGTCATCCTCATTCGAAATCAGGTGGATGGGAAGGCATGGCTTCTTTTTTTAATGATCACGGTCTGGTCAGGCGATATCATCGCCCTCTTTAGTGGAACACTCTTTGGCAAACATAAACTCTACCCAAAAATCAGCCCGAATAAAACCATTGAGGGGCTCCTCGGTGCGGTCGCCGGCTCAGTCATCATCGCCCTGCTCTATACTTCTTTCTTTCTTCCCCATTTCAATATAGGCGCCTGTATCCTTGTGGCCATCGGAATGGGAATCCTGGGCCAATTAGGGGATTTCACCGAATCGATGCTGAAACGAAGCGCTCAGGTAAAAGATTCCGGGTCTCTCTTTCCGGGGCATGGTGGTGTCCTGGACCGCATTGACAGTTTTCTCTTCTCCTCCCCCTTTCTCTATTATCTCCTTCCCCTTCTCTCAAAGGAGACCTCATGAAACGTCTCGCCATCCTCGGTTCAACAGGCTCGATTGGGGTCAATACCCTGGACATCGTCCGTCAATTCCCTGAGCAATTTCAAGTCATCAGTCTCTCCGCAGGTCTCAACATCGGACTTCTCAGAGAGCAGATTCTCCGGTTTCAGCCCAAAATCGTTTCGGTTCTCAATCGTGAGGTAGCCGAAGTACTTCAGAAGACCATTGCTGGAAGGGAAATAGAAGTGGTTTATGGAGTGGAAGGGCTTATCCGCGTGGCAACTCATCCAGAGGTGAATCAGGTTGTCTCAGCCATTGTAGGCGCCGTGGGCCTTATCCCCACTCTTTCTGCCATCAAAACCGGAAAGTCCATAGCCTTGGCCAACAAAGAGCCTCTGGTGATGGCAGGAAAGATCGTTATGGAAGAAGCAAAAAAGAATGGGGTTCAAATCCTGCCCGTGGATAGTGAACACAGCGCCATTTTCCAGTCTTTGCTCGGCCACAGGAAAGAGGACATCCGTCGTCTCATCCTCACGGCTTCAGGAGGACCTTTCCTCAACCTTCCGCTCTCCAAACTCCATGAGGTCACCGCCAAGGATGCTCTGAATCACCCTCACTGGGAGATGGGGAAAAAGATCACGATAGACTCCGCCTCGCTCATGAATAAAGGGTTAGAGGTAATCGAAGCCCACTGGCTTTTTGATATCCCGGTGGAGAAGATCATCGTCCGGATCCATCCGCAGAGCGTTGTCCATTCCATGGTAGAATATATTGACGGTTCTGTTATCGGGCAGATGGGAATCGCTGACATGAGAATTCCAATCTCTTATGCCCTCTCTTTCCCTCAGCGAATGAATCTGAAACTCGACCCCCTCGATCTTCCTCATGCGGGACCGCTCACCTTCTCTCCCCCGGACCCTGAGAAATTTCCCTGCCTCCGGTTGGCCTACCAATCCATTGAGATTGGGGAAACTCTGCCCTCTGTTCTGAATGCAGCCAACGAGGTAGCGGTGAACGGTTTTCTCGATGGATGGATCAAATTCACCGACATCCCCATCCTCATCCAGAGGGTGATGGAGGAGCATGAGGTCAAGACCGTTCGTACGATTGAAGATATACTAAAAACCGATCAATGGGCCAGGGAAAAGGCCAAACTGATCATAGAAGGGAAAAAACCGTGCTAACCACTTTTTTGTCTAATTATTCCAGTTTCCTTGTTTCGGCAGGTTACTTTATTCTCGTAATCGGAATTCTTGTTTTTGTCCACGAACTCGGTCATTTCTTGCTTGCGAAGAAACTGGGGGTCGGTGTGATCACATTCTCCTTAGGTTTCGGCCCCAAACTCATAGGAAGAAAGATCGGTGAGACCCAATACCAGATTTCTGCCATTCCATTAGGAGGATACGTTAAACTCATCGGTGAAGATCGAGGAGAGGAACTGAAAGAGGAAGACCGGGCAAGGTCGTTCTCCTCTCAACCCATTTGGAAGCGTACCTTAATTATATGCGCAGGACCCTTTTTCAACATCTTTCTGACCCTGGTCATCTATTGTTTCAGTTTTGGAATTTTTGGACTTCCACAAGAACCCTTACCCCTGCCACCCAAAATCGGTGGGCTCAGCTCAGGCCTTCCTGCTGAGAAGGCTGGCCTCAAACAGGGAGATCTGATTATTTCCATTGATAATATGGGTGTCACCACATGGGACGATGTTGTGAGCATCGTACGGAAGAGCGAAGGGAAAGAACTCTCTATCAAAATAAAACGAAATGGAGAAATGATTGAATTTAAGATCATCCCCGAGATCTCGAAAGATCCCCCCCCCCAGGGAGAAAAAACCTTATATGTCATCGGAATTGTGGCTCCTCTTGAAGAAATGACCTTCCGCTACAAGAGGATTGGCCCTCTGGAGGCAATTTATGAAGGGAGCCTGCAAACATGGCATTTGACAAAATTGATGATGGTTGTTTTGTGGAAGATGGTTTCTGGAGATATCTCTCCTAAGACCATTGGAGGCCCTATCCAGATTGCTCAAGAGGCAGGTAAGCAGGGGAAAAAAGGGATACCCTATTTATTGGGTCTCATCGCCATATTAGGGATCAACCTTGGACTTATTAACCTTTTCCCTATCCCCATTCTTGACGGAGGTCATCTCCTGTTTCTTGGGATTGAAGCCATTTTGGGAAAACCGGTCAGCATCAAGAAGATGGAAATCGCTCAACAGATCGGGCTTGTTCTTATTATTCTCCTGATGATTTACGCCTTCCATAATGACCTCCGCAGGCTTTTTTTTCCGAGAGGATATGGGTTTTAGGATGAAGGTTCTTGGAATCGATACTTCAACCCGTTGTGGCAGTGTCGGGCTGATTGATCAAAGAGGAATCATCTCAGAATACCTTCTCAACATCCCAATCACCCACTCCGAAAGGCTCCTTGAAATCATCAACGATCTCCTCAGGGAATCCCGATGTCCGATGCAA
>VGSD01000423.1 GCA_016875155.1 Deltaproteobacteria bacterium
AGATCGCTTTTGGGGAAGAAAAGACTGAGGCAGAGAGGTATTCCATAGCCAGAAAGAACTTCCAGAACATAGGAATGATGGCTATTGAATTTTTCCTGATTCCTAAGTTGGATATGGAAGCCTACCGAAAAAAAGTAGAGGTAGAGGGACTCGATAAGGCATTGGCGGTTCTTGAACAGGGAAGAGGGGCGCTTCTTCTGCTCGGACATTTTGGGAATTGGGAATTGATGGTCCCAATGTCGAGGGTCATTCAACGGCCGATTCTGGGGATTGCCAAACCCCTCAAACGAAATCGATGGTTGAATCGATGGGTCGTACAGAGTAGAGAAAAGATTGGCCTTGAGATGATTCCGCCGGTTGATGCAACCCCAAAAGTCATAAAGGCGCTTTCAAGGAATTATCCTGTTGTCGTTATGTTTGATCAGAGAGGGAAGCGAACTAAGGGGGTGTGGGCTGATCTTTTTGGAAGGAAGGTGCCGACGACTGCCGGCTTAGCGGTGATGGCGCTCAGAAGCAATGCGCCTGTGCTGCCTGTGTTTATGGTTCGAGAAGGGACTGAAAAACATCGTCTCTTCATACAGGATCCTCTTGAGTTGATTCGTACCGGTGATTTTCAGCATGATGTTGAAGCCAACACCCAACTCTTTAATAATGTTCTTGAGTCAATCATCAGGCAATATCCTGATCAATGGCTCTGGATCCACCGGAGATTTGAAAGAAAGTCCCGCCGTAGATAATCTTCATTTAAAGGCAAGGTTGAAAGGTGGTAAAAGTTTCACGGTAACGATGCCCGTATCGTTGATAGAAGGTTACGTTTATCGTCTCTCAATTCTTTACACGTAACCGTAACCGATATCCGAAACAGGCTTCGTAACCGTTACCTTAACCTTCTGTATTTACATACTGTGTTCCTCGTCGTGACAGTAAATGCAAAGATTTTCCCAGTTTGAGCCATCTGGCGGATTATTCAGATGGTTTCCATCTTTGTGGTGGACTGTCAGGATATGGCTCGTTTTGTGATCGAACTCCTTTCCGCACCGGGCACAGATGAAACCATGGATTTTAAGAGACCGCTCACGGTAGTCGCTCTTCCTGGGGGAGGTCTGTTGTAATTCTCTGACGATCTCTTCGACGGACTTATTCGGATCTACTTTTTTGGTCTGCCGACCTCGATGGATTCGAAAAGAAGTCCTTTTCATAAGAATAACCTCCAGGGGTTGCCCATCAGGGGGCGATTAAGACCTGATCTCCGAAGCGGTCGGAAAGAGCAGTGGCAAGTTTTTCTGCTGCACTCTCATCAGGGAATTCCACCATCAACTCTCCCTCGTCCCCCACGACCAATCGGCCATATTTCTTCACCACTTCGGCCACTTCAGCAGGCTCAACAGTCCACCAACCGCGTGTTCTAAAGAGAAGTTCCTCACCCTTGAGCGGCTGGGGTGTGACCAGATCAATTTTGCGAAACCACGCCTCCCATCCAATCTGGGCAGAACCCCGGAGCACCGGGCTAACCGGATCATGGTAGATGCGACAGCGGCCAAAAAGACGGAGACGGATCACCTTAACTCCTTCTGGAGAAATCTGGCAACCTTGTCGTCTTCCGCCAACACTTGACTCGGAACCTTAATCCCACTCAGTCTTAGAACATGGCTCAAACAGTGCTTATAAAGAAGGGCTGCCCCTTCCTCATCGGCAACCACCTTTTTTTGAATAGCAAGGGACCAGGTTTCCTCAAAGAGGTCATGTGCACGGTTGCGGGCGCGGCGGAGTCTTGGATCAAACGGAGAGATTTCGAGACTTCTAAGTAATTCCTGCTGAGACTTCTCCATGAGGCTGAAAATCCGGCGCATCATCTGAACGGAAGGGTCATAATCCCACTGGTTAAAATCGGGCATTTCTTTTTCCTTTAATGATTTAAGTTCCAATCATAAGGCTGATATTGGATTTTGATTTGTCTTCTATAGTCCTTAAGAAAGGTTTTATGCTCACCTTCATCGAGGTAGTTGAGAAGGGTGTCAATAAGGTTCAGACCGCTTCCTCCAAAGTCTGCCTTATACCATTTGAAAATTGTTGAAATCAAGACTGAATTTTTCTCCGGGGAAATCCTAACCTGATAACTATTGACGAAGCTCTCTGCGGCAAGTTGGAGTTGGAAATCGACCTGGTCAGCTTCATAAAAACCAATAGGTGGACAAGAGCGCGCTCCGCAGACCAATGTAAAATGGATTCTTGGGTCCATTGGCATGATAGCAAATGCCAAACGGGGGTCGTTTTTACCAAAGGGTTTCCAAAGTCGGTAGGGCGGCCTCCGGTTTCCTCGGAGAATACCGTGCTCCATATCGTTCAGTGAGAAACGATATCTTCCAATCTTATAAATCATTCGGTCAAAAAAGAAAGGAACCTCTTTGACTGATTTATTTAATCCCAACTCAATAACCCCGTGTATCACGGCGGCATTATAAATATTGATCCAGAAAGCAAGCTTCTGTTTACGGTCTTTTAGGGATTGAGGATCGAAAGATTGCAGTCTTTTTGTGAGGTCTTTATACTTTTGAAACTGTTCGGAATTGCGGATCGCATGATATTGGACAACACCTTTTTCGGGATCGATAAACAGGGCCTTCAGATCAGCCATCGAAAGGGTTAAAGCGATATCAATGGATTCACCCGAGGTGGTTTCAGGTGGGGCACCTTTATTTAGGATTATCGGTGACAAAAGGGCAAGCATTATCAAAATTATAACGCTTTTTGCTCTGACAAACCAATAAAAACTGCTTGTTTGAGTATGGAAATTTTGTTATCTATAGAATTGGTAAGTGGATGGTGGAAGGTGGAAAGTTGATTTTATAACCACTCTCGACTTTCCACGTTCAACATTCCAGTTCAAGGAGGTCTTGAATGAAGCGGTATCTCATCATCGGAAATGGAGTGGCAGGAGCAAGAGCGGCAATCAAGATAAGAGAAAGAGACCCAGAAGGTGAGATCCATATCTTTACAGGGGAAGCCTATCCATTCTACTACCGGGTTCGATTTCCGGAGATGGTTGGGGGAGGGGTGACGATCAAGGATATCACCATCCACACCAGAGAGTTTTATCAGGGGAAAACCATCTCCCTCCATCTGGAAGAGCCGATTGTTGAGGTTCGCCCGGGAAAGAGGGAAGCGATCAGCGAACTCGGGAAGACCTATTCCTACGATCTTCTTCTCATGGCAACAGGTGGAAATGCCTTTGTGCCTCCCTTAGAAGGAAATGACAAGAAGGGTGTTTTTACGCTTCGGACCATGAAA
>VGSD01000424.1 GCA_016875155.1 Deltaproteobacteria bacterium
GAACGGTCAGATTTAGTCCTTTTTCAAAATTCCGTTGCTGGGAGGCTGCATTCCGACAGGCAACAACACAGTTTCCACATCCCTGGCATAGCCCGTCCACGACCTCTGCTTTTACTTCCTCCTCATTCATGACCCTTGCCCCATAAGGACAGGTGGTTACGCAGAGTCCGCACCCGCAGCAAAGTCTCTTGATCACATAAGCCAAATAGGCTTTCTGTTCTATTGTCTCCTTCGAGAGAATCGCCCCGGCTCGTGCGGCTGCCGCATTTCCTTGTGAGATGGCATCTTCTATCCCGTTGGGCGAATGGCAGAGCCCGCAGAAGAATTTCCCACGGTCCACTGAATCGAGCGGAGCAGATTTTGGATTGGCCTCCATGAAGAAACCATCCGGGTTCAGATCGACATCAAATATCTTTGCCAGACCCATCTGGTCAGTTGGTTCGATACCAGTGCTGAGGATTAGGCGATCTGCAGGAAGCGTGACCTCGCTTCCCATTGCCGGATCGAAGAGAGAAACACGAAGCCGGCCATTTTCAACAGCAACCTTTGGCTTCTTCTCCAGACCGTATCGGGTAAAGATCACCCCCTTGCCCCTGGCCGCATGGTAATAGGTTTCATAAAAACCATACGTTCTCACATCCCGGTAAAGGACATAGACTTGAACAGAGGGGTCCTGTTCTTTTAACTTAAGAGCGTTTTTCACTGCATGACCGCAGCAGATACGGCTGCAATAAGGGTGTTCTTCATCTCTTGATCCCACGCATTGGATCATGACTACCGAGCGGATCTCTTTCAATCCTGCATCTTTGAGATGAATCATCTTCTCCAGCTGTCTCTGCGTGATGACCCTGGGGTCTTCTCCGAAGAGATATTCTTTCGGGATCACTTCCTTTCCACCGGTAGCCAAAACCAGCGCTCCATGGTCCAGCACTTCCTCTCCATTCGGACGTCTGATCTTCGTCTGGTAATGGCCGTTTCGCTTTTCAAAACCGATGACCTCCGTCTCTAAATAGGAACGGATGGAGGGTTGGTCATTCACTTTTTGAAGGAGATCCTTCAACAAAGACTGGGGATCAGATCCCTTCAGGGTATAGAAGGAATTCCTCAGATTGCCTCCGAGTTCCTTCTCTTTCTCGATCAGGTAAACCCCATAACCCTGTTCGGCCATGCGGAGAGCAGCGGTCATGCCAGCTACCCCTCCGCCCACGACCAGTCCTTTCCTCTCAACCTCCTGGCTTCCTTTCCGGATGGGCTGAATTCTTTTTGCCCTTTCTACGGCCATCCTGATCAGGGTCATCGCCTTTTCTGTTGCCAGTTTTGGATGATCTCGATGGACAAAGGCGCATTGCTCACGGATATTGGCATATTCGATGAGATAGGGATTGAATCCCATTCCCTTTGCCATTTCTTCCATCGTTTTTCGAATCTCCCGATGGGAGCAACCTGCAATTACGATCCGGTTGATCCCATGCTCTCCAATCTTCACCTTGATCTGATTGAGGTCCTCAGGAAGGCAGGCTAAACCCATCTCTTCTACATGAGATACCTCTCCCAGGACTTTTGTTCCTTCGATCAGTTCAGAAATGGAAAGACTCTCTTTCAATTCTCCGCCGCAATGGCAGATGAAAACCCCGATCTTGGGAATTTCGTCGGCCAGAGCCCCCTCTGCAGGATATTCCCTTTTTGAAACCGGAAGGGAATTCGGCAGAAGGAATGAAGCGGCAGCCGCAGCCGCGCTGGAACCTTCGACGACTGTCTCTGGAATATCCCTGGGGCCCCGAAATGCCCCACCGACAAAAATTCCCTTGACAGAAGTTTCCCCTGGCGAAAACTCATCAGTCTCGCAGAAGCCCTGCTTGTTTAACCGGAGATCCATCCCTGCGGCTAAATCCTTAATTCCCTGGGGAGGAGTAAATCCAAGAGAGAGGATGACACTATCGAACTCCCTCTCTTCAAAGGTTCCATCCTCTTTCACATAGGTGATGAGAAGGTTCTTTGATTGCTGAAGTTCCTTAACACTGGAGATGGCACTTCGAATATATTCAATTCCGTATCCGGTCTTCGCCCTTTCATAATACCGTTCATAATCCTTGCCCATGGGCCGGATATCCATATAGAAGAAGGTGACGTTCAAACCAGGGGCTCTATCTTTCGCAATCATCGCCTGTTTGGTAGCATACATGCAGCAGATCGTGGAGCAGTGGTCCTGACCGCAGGAAGGATCTCTCGATCCCACGCACTGGATAAAGGCGATTCGTTCCATCTTCTTGCCGTCGGAAAGCCGGGTTGGAAGTCCCTGTGAAGGGCTGGAGGTGGAGATGAGTCGTTCGAACTGGATGCTGCTCAATACATTCTCATATCGTCCGAAACCATACTCCCCTTTTTTTTGCGCCAGAAAAGGCTCAAATCCAAAACCGAGGACAATCGCCCCTGCCCCGATCTCCCCCTCTTCCTCTTTCATGTTGAGGTCGATCGCCCCTGGAGCACAGACCTTCACGCATTCCCCACATCGGGTGCAGGTCCTTGGGTCAATGACAAGGCTGTGGGGGATAGCCTGAGGATAGGGAAGGTAGATTGCTTTTCTCTTCTCCAGGCCGCCTCCGAACTCCCTCTCAACCTCCACCGGACAGACTTTGATGCAGGCTTCGCAGAGAGTGCATCGCTTCGGGTCTACAAACCTGGGCTTCTGAACTATGGAGACCTTAAAATCTCCTCCTTTTCCTTCCACCTTCTTCACTTCCGAATAGGGCAGCAGTTCGATGTTATCATGGAGACGACATTCATAGATCGGGCAGAAAGCAGGGGGCGTGGGGCTCATAAAACAGACACCGCACGAATTTGTTGGAAAGGTCTTGTCAAGAAGCGGGAAATAGCCTCCAATCGCCGGTCCCTGTTCCAGGAGAAAAACCTTCCTCCCCATCTCTGCCAGAAGCAGCGCGGACTGCATCCCGGAAATCCCTGCTCCTATCACCAATGCCGAACTTTTATCACCTTTCATATTTTTCCGTGTCATCATCACCTCTGAAATTTGATCCCAATATTATAGTCCCATGGATTCCAATAACGGTTTGGGGGGAATCAAATGTTTCTTCAACCATTTCTCTTGGTTCTTAACATCAAAGGCTGCCCCCATCAGTTCTGTAAAATAAAAAATGGGGAGTCCTTGGTTCTGCCGCATCTCCAGATTCATCTGGCAAAGGCCACAGGAGGTTACAATACAGTGAGCCCCTGCCTCCTTTGCCATGGAAACAATCTTCCCCACCAAGGTCTCAACCACGTTAC
>VGSD01000425.1 GCA_016875155.1 Deltaproteobacteria bacterium
AGGAGGAAATAAGTTTATGAGGCGGAAAAGTTTGGTGGTTGCATTGGTGTTAGCAGGGGTTTTCATCTTCTGGGGCTTTGCTCACGCTCAGGAATGGAAACCGAATAAGCCCATTCGAATCATTGTTCCTTGGGGAGCAGGCGGTTCTACAGATCAGGCGGTTCGGTCCATCGTCGGTGATCTTGAAGATGCGCTGGGCCAGAAAGTTGTCGTTGTAAACCAGCCCGGAGGGGGTGGAGCCATTGGAACGAAGAGTGTGATCGATTCACCCTGTGATGGGTATACCTGGGCATCAGGCGCGGTGAAAGACCTCGGCACCTATATCATCACCGGAACGCTGACCACAAAAGTCCAGGATTGGAACGTCTATCTTAACAGCGCAAATGCCACCCTGGTCTCTGTCACTCCAGGCGCTCCCATTAAAGATTTTGCTGAATTCCTCGATATCATGAAGAAGGATCCCAAAAAGATATCCGTTGCCATTGCCGGTATCCCATCAGCCGGTCACTCGGCCATCGAGGCGGTCAAGCGTGTCAATGGCGGTGACTACAAACTGGTCAGTTACGATGGCGGAGCTCCTGCTGTCATTGCCACTGTCTCAGGTGAAACAATGGCGACAACCCAGCTTCTCAGCGAACAGATCGAAATGATCCGTGGTAAAAAGCTACGTCCCTTAGCGGCCCTTGCTCCCGAGGACATATCCATCGAGGGTTACGGTACTGTCCCAACCGCCACCAAGTGGCTTCCCAAGGTTGCGGCTGATCCCATCTATTTTGGGATCTGGGTACCCAAATGCGCTCCCAGGGAAGTGGTGGAAACCATGAATAAGGTTTGGCGTGAAAAGGTCGCAAACTCCAAAGCCTTGCAAGAGTTTGCAAGGCTTCGGGGACAGATCGTAGCCCCTTACTATGGAGAGGAAGCTTTTAAAAAGGCTTGGCCAACCATTGTGAATGCAGCTTGGGGACTCTATGATGGGGGAAAGGCCAAAGTGAAACCGGATGAAGTTGGAATGCCACGGCAATAAAAAAGAGCATTTATACAGGGGCGGATTTCGAAAGGAGTCCGCCCTCTCTCTTTTTTTAAAGGATGCGATGTGAGGTGATAGCAATGGCAAGGGCGGACTTTTTCACAGGAATTGCTCTGATACTTCTCAGCCTCTATGTCATCATTGAGTCGTGGCGGATGCCGCGGCTCGAACATCTCAAGGTGCATCCTTTAAGCGTGCCGGGGGTTGTGACGGCTTTTGTCGGAATGGTACTTCTCCTCTTTGGGATTATCCTTGTCATCCGATCCATCAGACGTGGAGGCCACCGTTTGAGGGTTACCCATGAGGGTTTCCGTCGGCTGTTCAACCATCCCGGCAATCAGCGTCTCCTCTTAACAGCCATTCTAACCATTGGCTATTCCATCTTTCTGATTGGGACTCTTCCCTACTGGTTAGCCACAGGCCTTTTTATATTGGTGTTCATTCTTCTTTTTGAATGGGAACGAGGTATGAATGGTGTTCAAAGGAGGAGAGGCCTCATCTCGGCTGTCCTTATTGCAATCCTTTCCTCCGCAGCCACCACATTGGTCTTCGAACGTCTCTTCCTCGTATCACTTCCATGATGTTTGAGATAAGAGTATGACCGTATTGATTGACAATTTAGCGAGGTTCCTCAGTGCCATTGCGGGATTCATTACACCCCTGGCGATCTTCCATATAGCCTGGTCAACTCTTCTCGGCATCATCATCGGAGCACTCCCCGGTCTCACAGCCACCATGGGAATTGCCCTCATCACCACATTGACCTACAAACTGCCAGCAGACCTTGCCATCCTGGTCCTCATATGCGTTTACGTGGGCGCTATCTATGGGGGGAGCCGGACAGCGATTCTCATCAATATTCCTGGAACGCCTGCGAATGCCGCTACAACATTGGATGGCTTTCCGCTGGCCATGCAAGGGCTTGCTGGCCGGGCCATGGGAGTGGCCACCTCAGGTTCAGTTATCGGCAGTTTTATCGGGATGTTCTTTCTGGCTACGATTGCACCTATTTTGGGGAACTATGCATTAAAATTTCAGTCCTACGAGTTCTTCTGGCTGGCCATCTTTGGAATTGTCATCTCAGGTCATCTCACTGCCTTGGAAGATCCGATCAAAGGCTGGATTGCGGGTTTCTTAGGTCTTCTGGTGGCCATGGTGGGCCAGGAAGGAATCCATGCCTACGAACGTTTCACTTACGGCACAACAGAACTCCTGGGAGGGTTTGCCCTTATCCCGGCCATGGTGGGCGCATTCGGTTTTGCTGAAGTTTTGAGTGTGATGCGAAATCCTCCAGCAGAGAAAGCGGAAAGCCCCCGGGACAGCATCATCCCGAAGCTCGCTGATGTGCTTCGCTACTGGCGCACGATCATTCGTAGCGGCCTCATTGGAACGGTGATCGGCATCATTCCAGGAGTCGGAGAGGACATCGGAGCATGGGTCTCCTATGCGGTGGCTCGAAGGAAGAGTAAGGAGAAAGAGAAGTTTGGAAAGGGTTCGATTGAGGGACTGATGGCAGCTGAGACAGGGAACAATGCTGTCGTGCCAGGCGCCATCATTCCTGCGCTCACTCTTGCCATTCCAGGTTCGGCCCCTGCTGCGGTTCTGTTGGCAGCCATGTTCATTCACGGTCTCCGGCCCGGCCCTCTGATCATGGTCGAATCGCCCCAGTTCGTCTACCAGGTAGTGGCAATGGTCTTCTTTGCCACACTGGCGATCCTCATTTACGGTATAGGGCTCTCTAAGGTACTCCTAAAGGTATTGGCAATCCCAAAGACCCGTCTCATGCCCGTTGTCTTTGTCCTTTGTGCCATCGGCTCGTATGCCATTACCAGCAGGGTCTTCGACATCTATGTGATGATCGGTTTTGGTATTGTCGGTTATACCCTCCGGCAGATGAAATATCCGATGGCTCCTCTGGTGCTCGGAATCATCCTTGGCGATCTCATGGATAAAAATCTGCGTCGCGGTCTTGTTCTGACAGATGGAGATCTGACCCCGTTCTTCACCCGACCCATCTGCCTGGTCCTCTGGTTGATTACCTTTTCGTCGATCATCCTCAGTATTGATCCATTGAGACACGCCCTGATGAGGATTTTTTCGTTCTGCGGGTCACAAACCCGTCAACTCCTGAACCGGTTGAGGGGATGAAGAGCAAAAAAAGAAAATATTAGGACAGAAATATTGAAGGAGGTCTTTTCATGGGAAATGTCGGTGTAGGAATTGTGGGGTCCCGTTTCGCGGCAGATCTTCATGC
>VGSD01000426.1 GCA_016875155.1 Deltaproteobacteria bacterium
AAGTCACAAGAAACCTCTTGTCGGGTATACCTTTCAGAACGTAAGGGATCCTCTGGTGAAATTCCTGATCGACCGGGGAGTCCCGATCTTTTCAGGACCACAGCGAGCAGCCCGAGCGATTGAGGCTGCATCCCATTATACATACCTGCGGGAAAGAATCCTCGCTGATCTCCCCGAGGAAGGGCGGGATAAATTAGATTCGGAATAACACTTTCCCAATTCTTATTGACACCCTGCCCCCAAAAACCTACAATTTAATGGTAAGAAGGAGATGAGAATATATGCAAAGAAAGAGGCTCGTTTGTTTATTTTCTTTGGTCATTCTTCTTCTCGTTTTTTCTTCGTGTCACCGCCGTCATGTCTTGGATATTAAACCCGCCATGACGAAAGCAGAAGTGATCTCTTTGTGGGGGAAAACAGACCTTATCTCCTATAAGACTACTGGCGGAACAACTTTCGAAACATAGGAATACCGGTTTTCTGGTTCTGGTTCTATCTGCCGGGTCACTTTCAACCAGGATAGAGTAACGGATACCCCCAAATGCGACCGTATTCCGAGGAGAACATGGGATTATGCACAAATAGATAGGCGACCTTATCCTGAACGATACTACGATTCATATCCATACTCTTATTACTACACATATCCTTATCCATATTATTATCTATCCCCATATTACTACGATGGCCCTTACTATGACTACCGTCCCTATCCCTACTCTTACTATTATCCCTATCGATATCATCATCACCGCCACTAAAGGTGAGTAGGAAGATTGATGGTAAGATGACCAATCGCTTATCCGTCCCGCAGGAAAATTTATCAAGGAGAAGTTTTGGGGAGGAGGTAAGGGTCAGGGATTCTGGGCGCAACCACCGTTAGTTCGGTATCTCTATAACTTGCCGGGGCTCTTCCCTGGCATATCCTGATTCAACCCAACCACTTTTTCACGCACCATCTCGATATGCTCTCTCAGTATATAAAGGTCGTTATAGAAAGCGAGCGGCACATTGACCCGGTTCACTGAAGCCTCGATCCGATCGAGTTTTGCATGGTAATCCGCTATCCGTTCAGGATGCGGATGCTCGATTACCTCTATTTCGAGAGATTTCAGCTCGCCATACCAACGGTAGAGCTTTGATCTGTTCCGCCAGGAATAAACCTTAACATTGCAAAAAATTGAACCAGACGGACATGGGTTAATCCCGATCATGACGAAAAATTTCTTTTTCGGGAAAAGGGTTTGAGGCGAGCCTTCAGGCGGATGGGCACTCACCTATCCAACCCATACTGGAATTCACCTCGGGTGAAGTCCGACTGTTCCCCTTAGACATCCAATTAACCGCCATTCGAAGTCCTGCTTTTGGCGGGATTTACCCATGGCGGTTTATACAACTGCAAGGTTTACTCTTCTCATCTCTCATCCCCGCTACCAAGGTAACAACGTGGTGGATAACGGAAAAACATTAGATTCATGAAAGGAAAGCTATCTCTTTTTCGATGAAATATATTTCACACCGTCTATGTCCTTAAAATCAGAATCCTGTGTCCATATCAGAGCATTGTTCGCTCTTGCTGTTGCCAAAATAATACTGTCAGCGAGTGGCAATTTAAAGTCCAAACCAAGTTTCGCAGCACTGAGGGCAATGGAGGCATCCAAGTCTATGATTTTCCCCTGATGCATCATCGCCACAGCCTGTAAGGCATTGTTTTCTCCCCTTTGTTGGAATATCTTTTTGAATACCTCTGAAATGCATAAGGTAGGGACAATCAGATTGCTGGCATCTTCAATGGGAACAGCAAAAAAATCGGCATTAGACCCATCACCAAAATATTCAAGCCATCCAGACGAATCTACCAGATTCACAGACGATCCTTTTCACGTTCAATGGTGGTATCAATACCTTTTAGAAAACCCCGCATTTCTTTCATCTTCTTTAATGGGATGAATTCAATCCGGTTTTGGTATTGTAAAACCTGAACTTTCTGCCCGGGCTTAATCCCGAGAGTTTCCCGTACGATACGTGGAATCACGATTTGATATTTTGGAGATACTGTTACCGTTTCCATCATACGAACCCCCATCGATCGTTAATTCATCTTACACTATTCCCATCGATATAGCAAGCAAAATATTTTCGATAGCTTCCTCTTGGTTTTAGAGTTATTTGGGGGAAAAGGGGGAAACCATTTGGGCGCGACAGACTTCGCTCCTATCCAGTTTCGAAAACTAACTTGGCTTGCCGAGACGTAGATTCGGACTTCCGAACGAAGTCTGAAGCGATGTATGGTGGAGGCGGCGGGAATCGAACCCGCGTCCGAGAACCTTCCGGCAGGGCTTCTACATACATAGCCTGTGTTTTAAATTCGCCCTTCCAATCTCCCGCAGGCAGGATTCCGAAAGGGCTAGCTTATGAAGATTCGCCCCTCTCCTATAAGCGTGAGAGAGGAACTATCCTGTATTTTTGACATCCACATTCCGCCCTGCAGGAGAAAACGGAAGGGACGCTAGCTGCCCTTAGGCAGCCAGGGCATAATCGTAGTTGGTTGCGATTATGTTTAATCCCATTTGTTTAACGAGCCAATGGGACCTCGGTATGCCACCCTGACGTCAACGATCCCCGTCGAACCCTTTTCGCCCCCTTTCCATGTCTCGTTCCATGGTTTTCCGTTTTAACGATTCCCGTTTATCAAAGAGTTTCTTCCCTTTAGCCAGCCCTAACTCCACCTTGGCCTTTCCATTCGAAAAGTATAGGCGGAGCGGAATGAGTGTAAATCCCTTCTCCTGCACCTTTCCGATGAGACGCCGGATCTCCCTTTTATGAAGAAGTAGTTTGCGTGTCCTCAAGGGATCGGGATTGGACCGATTCCCATGGGAATACGGGCTGATGTGAGCATCCACAAGAAAGAGCTCTCCGTCCTTAATTGTCCCGTAACTATCTCCCAGATTGGCCTTCCCCTCACGAAGCGATTTCACCTCTGTTCCCAGAAGGCAGATTCCCGCTTCCAAGGAATCCTCAATCGAATAATGAAACCTCGCCTTCTTATTCTGACAGATCAGCTTTTCACCCATAGTTTCATTTTACCTAAAATGGAGGTTTAAATCAACGATTTCCCCCTCACCCCCGCCCTCTCCCACCAGGGGAGAGGGAGAAATTGTTGAAATTCCGAAATCCGCAATCTTAAATCCGAGATTCAATTAAACACGGACGGGGAGTTCGATGAGGAAGGTGGTGC
>VGSD01000427.1 GCA_016875155.1 Deltaproteobacteria bacterium
AATTCATCATGCCCAAAGGGCATTCACGAATGGCACCGAATGGCATGAATAGGAGATTTATTCGTGGTATTTGTTGTCATTCGTGTTATTCGTTTTTACAACAAAAAAAGAACCAACTTGCTTTGACACCCTTGTCTTTCGTACAGCATTGTATCAAATAAAAAAGGGGAGCCCATTCCTTGGACGCCCCTGTCGCGGATACCCCTTTGTATAAAAAAAAAGGGGCCGAATTTCTTCGACCCCTTTGTCCTCAATACAACTTTGTATTGATTAATTACTTTCTACAATAAAGGATGGCCTTTGTCAAGCAAATTTTTTTTAAAGATGGTTTTCATTCAATGGAGGGGAAAAGGTTTATCAAGAAAACAAACCGCCTGCTGTCGTTGTGGGTCGGCCACCACTTGAGCAAATGCCCCTTCTGTCACCCGAGGGACATCAATCAAACGCAGAATCGATTCATATTCAATGGCTTCGGGCAGCCACTCCAGTAGGCTATTCGGCGAGGTATTAAAAAATTTTCTATGGAGCTCTGTTGCCGGATCTGCTGGATAGACCGGTAGATAAATGATCCGGGCCTCGATCAGATCATGAAAGAAGTGGGTGCCATAAGAGACTTCAGGTACATGGCCTTCCTCTTCCAGGGCTACTTCTACTAATACAGATGCATTATCGATGTCGGCATAACTCACGTTGACTCCCAGGGCAATATTGCTTGTTCCCCAGCGTCCTGGTCCCATCATGATCATTTTATTAGAATGCATTAATGGGTGGCGATTGATCTGTCCCACCAGTCGACCCAAAGATTTTTTTGCCTCGAAATTCAGGTGAGTATAGCGCTTGGGGTCGATGTAGAGAATGTAACGAATTTGGTCCACCAGACCGCCGCAGATCATTCGGTGGGCGCGAAATAACACCTGCTGACGATCAAGGGAGGTCGGTAGGGATACCTCCTCCGGTGAACCGGGCAAATAGAGTGGACGGCACTGAACCAGATTGATGCAGGTTTGGTTTGCGGAGTTGACGGAGGCAGTAAACTCGATGTCGACCGGTTGACCATAGGCTTCCTCCAATTTGACCAATATCTTTCCGATGAATGGAACCAGGTCGGTCTGGCGGATCAGGTTGTTAAAGGTGAGCACCCATTGGTCCTTACTGCCTGAGATTTTTTTTGAGATGGGATCATAGGGGTAATGGTCGTGCATGGTCGAGAGAAGCAGATGAAGGTTGGGATAGTCGCCATTGGATAGGACATCGGTCAACAAACAAGTCGTGAACCGGTTGTTTTTTAGATCGATCAGGTCCATATGGTGTTGGGAATATTTGAAAACCTTAGACCCCACTTCCGGGCGCAGGTTCGGATGACTGATGGCGATCATTCGAGGGTAATCCGAATCAACCCGGTCCACGGCGCGGGTCCCCAACCCAAAGACCAGTCGAATGATTCCCTGCCGGGTATTAATGCGATCGTTCCAGGCATAGAGATTTTGCGAGAAGGCAACGCCAGCCAGAGTCGGGAAAAAATAGTGGTGATATGGCATGCCAGAGACGCGCTGAACCAGAATGGCCATTTGCTCGTCATATTCCCCCAGGCCCCGCTTGCTTCTATAACAGAGGGCATCGGGGTTGAGGGCGCTGGCATAAACTAACTTGACCGCCTTCATGAATTCAGCGAGGCGAGCTTCAGGGGGCCCCTGGTTTGGGCAAAAGATACTTGAGTATTTCCCGGCAAATGCATTTCCGAAACTATCCTCCAGCAGGCTGCTCGAACGGACGATGATCGGCGCCTCGCCATAATAGTCGAGCATGGCTCGAAATTGTTCTTGAATCGTTTCTGAGAATTGGCCATCTAAAAAGCGGTTCTCAATCTCTTGAAATTCTTCCTGGGAGGTTTCGGAATTACAAGTAAGATGGAGACGAAGGCGGAACAAATCGTTGTTTACCAGAAAGGTGAAAAAGACATCCGAACCGATAAAAAAAGAATCGTGGTCATCGAGCCGCTCTGAAAAATCGTTGCCATCTCCCTCTTTCGAAGACAGCAGGATACGTCGTGCCAGTAACATGCCGGCGGCTTTACCGCCAATGCGTCCAGCCCCGATCAAACGGTTACGAATTTCAAACAGATCTTCAAGAGTAAAATACTGGTCTGCCAGTTGACTAAAAACGGGATGATGGCCGATGAGCATCCGGCTTAATTCTAACTTTAAAGCCCTTTGCTCCGGGTCTGTATCGTTAAAGCCGGCTGGCGTGTTGCAATAGTGTAAGAGTTTTTGGTAAACGCTTTCCCAGGGAGCGATTGTCCGTGTGGTATCGAGCAAAGAGATGGGGTGGGCAGAGGAAAGCACTTTGGCAGCCTCATGACTGTGAGAGAGGGGAGCCCATCGGTTTCCAGCAACAAGATGGGGGAGAAACATCTGGGGCGAGTAACGGTCCCATACCTTGATGGGGTGGATATGCATTTGACCCTGTGATTGATAGACATCGACCAGAATCTGGGTTGTATCTCGAATTCGAGCTACGGCGTAATGTGCGTGCTGTCCGCGCGTCAAAGCAAAGTAAGCGATCGTATTTAACTCCGATAGAAAAGGGCAGGTAATTTGAAAAAAATTGGCAAGCAGTTCATCCGTAGCCCACTCTACCACCAGGGCAGATAGATTGTCAAAAACGTACATCACCCCATGACCATAGGCCTCAATAAGATGATGTGTCTCCCGTGTAAAATGATCAAACCCTAAAGTGGGGTTTAACTCGATCATCTCAAGTCCGGGACGGGGTGTCAGAATTGGGGGATGGGAGGCAAACCGCAGATAGACGATTCTTCGATGTGAAGCAATGGCAGATTGAGTGAACGGTTCAGCGAAGTATTTATAGTCCTCCAACCGTTCCACTTGCCAGACCACGTTATCGCCAAGCCGAAGCCCCTGTAACACATCGTCTAAGGCTTCAATTCCACCTGGAATTGTTGTAATCCCAGTTCCATTATTCATCCACATTCCTTCTTTCAAATAAAAAATCGTTAAACGGTCAATTGGGCTTCGTTATTAATTATTCGGAAGTTTTTAGAAATATTAACAAAAATACGATTGGATAGCAACGGGAAGTGCCCCTTTAACAGGGTGAATTCATTCTGCCCGGAAAACTGAAATGAATTCAGTTGATAGAAGAAAAACTGAACAACCGCCTCCAGATGAGTTATAAAGGGCCATCATAATGGTTCATCTGGGGGGACCCTTTGAATC
>VGSD01000428.1 GCA_016875155.1 Deltaproteobacteria bacterium
AAGGAATTCTATGAGACCGTTGCAAAAAAGAGTTCGGATGGTTCCGTCAAGCAATTTTTTTCCGATCTGGCAACATGGGAATCGGAACATATCCGTTTCTTTAATCGGTTGAGGGAGACGTTGCCAGATTCAGCCAAACGGGGAAGCACATTCGACCCTGGCCAGGAACTCCTCCTCTACCTCCAGTCCACTGCTGATAGCCATGTGTTTTTAAAGAATCAGCATATCGATGAACTGGCTTCCCGATGTCAGACGGTCGTCGATGCGCTGGACCTTGCCATGGCCTTTGAAAAAGACTCCGTGGTCTTCTACACCATGATGAAAAAAGTCACCCCGGAGGAGTTTGGAAAGAAAGAGATCGATGGACTGATCGACGAAGAGCTAAAACATATCGCCATGCTTCACCAAAAGAAAAAGGAGTGGGAAAAGAGGGAAAAGACAATTCTGTGAGAAGGGCTGGAATCCACACGTTTGGGAATGATGGGCTCGAGCTCTTTTAACGGCGGAGGGCGCCGTGAACTCCGATTAGAATAAGTACCCCCCCCAGAATCTGTTGTATGAAGATCTGTTCTCCCATCCAGAGATAATTCACTAAAATTGCCACCAGGGGGATGAAGTAGAGATAGATCATCGACTTCGTCACACCCAGTTTGTCGATCCCTCCATAATAGGAGACATGGCCGATGATTCCCGACATAAGGATGGCATATCCCAAAGCCCACCATGATTTTGCACTGACCTGGTTAAGGACGACAGGAGTTGCTAAAAGTGGAACAGTCAGCCAGAGCACCAGGGAGCCGATGATCATACAATAACCCATCAGACGAAGCGGGGAATAGTTCTTGAGAAGAGGTTTTGACCATGCGGTAAAGAAGACGGCTGCAAAGAAGGCAGCGATCAAAGAGATCAGGTCGCCGGGTAGCGTATCGGGAGAGAACCGGAGACTCACCGAGGGTTTCAGAATGATCAGCATCACCCCGACCAGGGAGAGCAACATATAGAGATACTGCTTCTTTCCAACGAATTCCTTCTCAACGAGATGAACATAGAGCGCGCCCCAGAGAGGCGTGGTTGAAAGGATGAGGACGGAGTTGGAGGCTGAAGTCAGATTCAGGCCAACCAACCAGAGGATTTGATAGACCCCGATTCCCAGGCTTCCTACCCATGTTACTTTCCAGAGATCGTTCTTTTGGATCGCAATACTTTTTTCCCATTTCCAGGTGAGCAAGAGGACCAGAATGCCGCAGAGAGTGAATCGGATGGCTCCGAAGAGGACCGGAGATAAATCCACAAAGGCAGATTTGACGATTCCGTAATTGGCCCCCCAGGTTAGCACAACGATGGTCATAAAGAGGTGGCCGACCTTTTGATTTTTATCTGACATTGGAATGTACTCGATCTCAGGAGGCTATTGTAGTCCGTCTAAAACTTCTCTAAAAAAACCGTTCACCCTTCGAGAACCTCAGGGTGAACGGTTTTTTCCGAACATCCTGAGCGAAGTCGAAGGAAGGGTTCACCATGAACGGACTGCAAAGGGGTTGATGAACCGCTATAGTAATTTCTTGCAGAGTTCTGCCACCCGTTTTCCTAATTTGCGTCCATTCTCCGATGTCCTATCATCCGGAGCGCCGACACAGGACACCCCGTAGTGGCCAGTTGCTTCCATAGGATCTCCCACGATCATCATTCCATAGATGAGCATACACTGGATGATGGAGATCATGGTCGTTTCTTTTCCGCCCGAGAGATCTCCTGAGGTGGTAAAGACAGCTCCAACCCTATTCTCCATCTTTTTCCGTATTCCCACATATTCGTCGAAGATCCGTTTCAAATCCCAGGCCATCCCCCCGAAATAGACCGGAGAGCCCGCGATGATCCCGGCGGCGTTTAAAAAATCGTCCTTGGTCACCTCCTGAGTTGACCTGAGAAGAGCCTGAACCCCTGTAACAGAGTTCACTCCCTCCGCAATCTTTTCTGCCAGCTTACGGGTGTTTCCACCTTTTGAATAGTAAAGAATCAGGACATTCATCGCTTTCCTCCTCAATAGATTCTTTCTAAGGGTAAATGATTTTCTTTCGGGCATGATAAACGGCATCATTTTAGGAAACCGCAAGTCTACAAAGAATCAGACCAACGGGTTCGTTTTCTTCTTTCCGCCATTCATGTTCCTTAAGCCAGGAAAGATAAAGATCCATCTGTCCCTTGTCGGCGGCAGTGAAAGTTCCCAATTTCAGATCGATGGCGATTAGACAATGCAGCCCTCGATGGAAAAAAAGTAGATCAAGATAGTAATCCACGTCATCTATCCGCATTGGATATTGACGACCAATAAAACAAAAGTCACTGCCCAATTCTTCTAAGAATTGCTCAAGATTGTGGATGATGGCGGCTTCGAGGTCTTTCTCTGAATAGGCACCCTTGAGACCGAGGAAGTCAAGGACGTAGGGATCTTTGAAAATGTCCTCATATCGGACCACTTCCGGCGGGCCTTTTTTCTTTTCGATGGCGACGAGCTTGCGGGTGTTGCGGGAAAGAGCCACTCGCTCAAATAATGCACCATTTATTTGGCGTTGGAGTTCCCGGACGGACCATTTTTGAGTCCCGGCTTGTTCGAAATAGAATTTTCGCTTGAGCGGATCGTTCTGGCTGAGAAGAAGTCTATAATGAGACCATCCAAGACGGAAGTGCTGACGAAAATCAATTGAAATACGTTCTGCGGATTCGGCAGGCACTGCCTGCCGAATTGGTTTACCGGAAGATTCTCCAGGCAGTGCCTGGAGAATTTGATCCGGAGATTCGTTAGACAGTGTCTGATCAATTCGGTTCAGGGAAGATTGATCAGACACTGTCTGATCAATTCGAAAAAGCTCGTAGAATCGCCTCATGTCTTGGAGATTTATCTTGGAATATCCCTGTCCATATTCTTTCGTCAGTTCGGAGGCAAGCCTACTCAAAAGCTGCTCTCCATACCCCGCCCTCTTTTCATTCTTCTGGATATCCTCGGTGATGATCCGCCCGATGTTCCAGTAGAGATTGACCAAGGCCAGATTTGCTGTAACCGCTGCGTGATGGCGGGACATTTCTATGAGAGAACGAATCTCCGGTAGGATGGTAGGAAGAAATTGTCTTTTCAATGACTTGACTTCTTTCCTCATGATTTCTCTCTCAGCTTTGAAGTTTTCTCTAAACCAGGTTCATCTCTAAATTGCAATGCGGGGGGT
>VGSD01000429.1 GCA_016875155.1 Deltaproteobacteria bacterium
TATTCGGTTTTCTAACGAGACAGCTGATACGGCCCTTTCAATTCCATGTTTTCCTAATATAAGATCTTCTTTCCCGCTATAAGCTCCGTACCGCGTTCGGACAAGGCAAGCTCCGGGACTTTCTAACGGAGCGAATAACCCAGTTCATCGAGGGCGTGAGGATCCCGGGTCCAGTCTCTTTCTACCTTCACCCACAATTCCAGAAAAACCCTCCTTCCAAGAAAGGCTTCGATCTCTTTTCGTGCCGTCTCTCCGATCTTTTTTAGCCTCTGCCCCCCTTTACCGATGAGGATCTTCTTCTGAGAATCCTTTTCCACATGGATCGTCCCATGGATGACCACTAAGTTCCTCTCAGGATGTTCTTTAAACGATTCAATGGTCACGGCGGATGAATGCGGAACCTCCTGATAGGTTTGATCAATCACTTTCTCACGGATCATTTCTGAAACGATGGACCTCTCTGTCTGGTCTGTAAAAATCTCATCCGGATAGTAAGGCGGGGATTCAGGAAGCACCCTCAAGACCTCCTCCAGCAGGATGTCCACCCCTTCTCCTGTTATTGCCGAAATGGGAATGATCTTCTCAAAGGGGTGGATCTTCTGGTACTGGTCCATCAGAGGAAGGAGCCTCTCTTTGCGCACCAAATCGATCTTATTGATGATCAAAAAGGGAATTCCTTTGTTCTCCTTAAGGGATGTGATCATCTTACGGTCCTCTTCCACAGGAGGGGATATGGCTTCGATGAGAATGAGGAGGATATCTGCCTCCCAGCTCGAAGCCATGGCAGTCTGGACCATACGCCTGTTCAATTCGGATCGCCCCTCATGGAGGCCGGGTGTGTCGAGAAAGATGAGCTGACCTTCCTCGACGTTTTTAATGCCGAGGATTCGATTCCGGGTAGTCTGCGGTCTGGCTGTGACAATGGCGATCTTCTCTCCAATGATCCGGTTGAAGAGGGTTGATTTCCCGACATTGGGCCTTCCTAAGATGGAGATAAAACCCGATTTAAAGGTTTGCATGAGGCAAAGTTATGAATCCGCCGTCCGTTTGAAATCCAAAATTCTGTATAGGTTGAATGGACAGAAAAATTTTATACAAAAATGGAGGCGATTGTCAACGAAGGTTTAGCAGTTCTTGAATCGCAAGATGGGCCTCTGGTGCGCACCAGTCCCTCTGGCCGATGATGACCCCTTCCATCACGCCCTCCCGGCTGATTAAAAGTGCGGTGGGAACCATCCTGACCCCGTAGGCTCGTGCCATCACCTCTTTCCTATCTAACAGAACAGGGAGGGTAATCTTTTGATCTTTAACGATGGACTTCACCCTCTTCTCCTTCTCTCCATCAATGGCAAGGGTTAGGATTTCAATTAGCCCGCTGTTTTTCCTTAAATAATTATCCAAAAGAGCAAGATCTTCTTTACACGCTGGGCACCAGGAGGCCCAAAAAAAGAGCAGAAGGGGTTTCCCGTAATATCCTTTCAGGGAAACCTGATTTCCGTTCAGATCTTTAAGGGAAAAAACGGGAGCGTCTTTTCTGTTCTGAAATTTCTGAACACCGAAGGATTCGCAGGCAGAAGTCTTCTGGAGCGAGATTGCTGGATCCTTTGCCTGGAGAGGTTGAATCACCGGAACGGCAGTCCCAACGATCAGCAGGAATATGAGGGAAATCCATCTCATAGGGCACCCCAAATGGCTTTATTAAAAAGTTAAGACATAAATGAGTATCCGTCAATATTGTTCAAAAAATAAAAAACTAATGGCGCGAAGGCTAGCGAATAATACAAATGGGGGATATTCGTGATATTCGTCATCATTCGTGTAATTCGTCTAATCTTTTATAAAAGGAATTTCCTTGAAAACAGGGAGGAGAAATGATAAGGTGTGAACCATGTAAGGTTCGGGCTCAGATGGGGCCCTATGAAGGTCTCTACCAGGGAGGAGGAGATTATGGCTGGGGTGAATAAGGTGATTCTTGTTGGTAATTTGGGAGCAGACCCAGAGGTCAAGTTTCTTAGCAGTGGCACCCAGGTCGCCAATTTCCGAATTGCGACGACCGAAAACCGGGTCAACCGAACCGGAGAAAAGGTGTCGATGACGGAATGGCACCGGATTGTTGCCTTCGGCAGATTGGCAGAAATCTGCGGACAGTATCTCATCAAGGGAAAACAGGTCTATATTGAGGGCCGGATTCGAACCCGCGCATGGGAAGATAAGGATGGAAACCGGAGATTTACCACGGAGATCGTTGCCAACCAGATGCAGATGTTAGGGACACCGGGAGCAGCCGTTGAAGGGGCGGTTCCCGAGAAAGACCTGGATTTCGATCACGATGTGGGCCATGGACCCGACGAGGAGGTCCCCTTCTGATTGTGGAATGCGGATTACGAAATGCGGAATGAAATTCCGAAATCCGAATTCCGAAATCCGCAATTAAAAGAGATATCTCCTCATGCTCACACTGAGGAGGAGGCCGATTCCGATCAGTGTGGAGACAAGAAAGGAACCTCCGTAGCTGAGTAGGGGAAGAGGGATTCCCACTACAGGCATCAAACCCAATACCATTGCGATATTGATAAAAGTATGCCAGAAAAGCATAGCCACCACCCCGAAAGAAAGAATGGCGCCGAATCGGTCTTTTGACTCGATGGCGATTCGAAGACCCCACAGAATCAATAAAAAATAGAGTCCCACCACCACAAGGCATCCAACCAGACCCCATTCCTCCCCCAAGGCGGAGAAGATGAAATCAGTGTGTTGTTCGGGTAGAAATCCGAGTTTGCACTGTGTTCCCTTCATGAACCCTTTTCCGAAGATCCCACCTGACCCGACAGCAATCTTCGATTGGATGAGGTGATAGCCAGCACCCAAAGGATCGAGGTCCGGATTGAAAAAAGTGATGATCCGCCGCTTCTGATAATCTTTCAGAAACCTCCATACGAGGGGAACGAAGGAAGCTCCAATCACCCCGAGGGTGATGAGAGTGGACCAGCGAACCTTAACAAAGATCAGGATCGAGAGGAAAACCAGAAGAAGGATGATGGCTGTTCCCAGGTCGGGTTGCTTCAGTATGAGAATCATCGGCAAAAAAAGGAGGAAAAAGGGGAAAACAAGGTCTCTGAATGAATAACCCTCCCGGCTTGGGGATTTCTGGAAAAACTTTGCCAGAGCTAGAATGAGTGAAATTTTAACGAATTCGGATGGCTGA
>VGSD01000430.1 GCA_016875155.1 Deltaproteobacteria bacterium
TGTTCCTTTTTAAGGAAGGTTCTGCCGAAGGGGTTTTATCAAGATTATATAGCGTTTCCATAAGGTTTTAAAGGCCTATCCGCTTGTCTGGCGGTAGGGAAAATACCATTTTCACGCTTTTTTCAAGGTATATATTAAGAGTCTCATAATTGAGTTGACATAAAGATTGAAAAATCTCCCCTCCCCCTCTCGGTTTCGAGTCGTACCGACTTTACCAAAGAGGGGTAATTCCTCCCTTAGGAAAAGGGAGGGTAGGAGGGATTTTATAAATCGATGCCGTTACTATTTTAAAAGTGTTAATAACTCCTTTAGTGGAGTGGAATCTTTTCATTATAGGCTCCGAAAGAATTGCAGGAGGCAATAATCGAGATGGCGGATGAATCACAGAAAATAATTTACACCATGATGAGGGTGAGTAAGTATCACGATAAGAGGCCGGTTTTAAAAGATATCTCCATCTCCTATTTTTATGGAGCTAAGATCGGTGTCATCGGTGCGAATGGTTCTGGAAAAAGTTCTTTGCTTCGTATTTTCGCTGGCGAAGATAAGGAATTCAATGGGCAGACAATCCTTACCCCGGGTTACACGATCGGTTTTCTCGAGCAGGAACCAAAACTTGATGAGACCAAAACAGTGCGCGACATCGTAGAGGAAGGAATTCAGGAGACAGTTGATCTTCTAAATGAGTTCAACCGGATCAGCGAAAAGTTTTCAGAGCCCCTATCAGAAGAAGAGATGAATCGGTTGATCGAGAGGCAGGGCGAGGTGCAGGAGAAACTCGACGCACTTGATGCCTGGGATCTTGACTCACGTCTTGAAATGGCGATGGACGCCCTTCGCTGTCCTTCCGGAGAGACCCCCGTAAAGGTCCTTTCAGGTGGAGAGAGAAGGCGTGTGGCACTTTGCCGGCTTCTGCTCCGAAAACCCGATATTCTACTCCTGGATGAGCCGACCAACCATCTCGATGCTGAGACCGTGGCATGGCTTGAACAACATTTGAAGCGGTATTTAGGGACAGTTATCGCTGTCACCCATGACCGCTACTTTTTAGACAATGTGGCGGGATGGATTCTGGAACTTGACCGGGGAGAAGGCATTCCATGGAAAGGAAACTATTCATCATGGCTTGAGCAGAAGGAGAATCGTCTGAGGCAAGAGGAGAAGACGGAGAGCGAGCGTCAGAAAACACTACAGCGTGAACTCGAATGGATCCGGATGACGCCGAAAGGGAGGCATGCGAAATCCAAAGCCCGAATTGCCTCCTATGAAACCCTCCTTGGAAAAGAGAGTGAAAAGGTAGCCAAAGAACTCGAGATCTATATTCCTCCGGGGCCACGGCTTGGAGATGTCGTAATCGAAAGTCGAAATCTTACGAAGTCCTATGGGGATCGAATTCTGATGGAGAATCTCTCCTTTTCCCTTCCTCCGGGCGGGATTGTGGGAATCATTGGCCCAAATGGTGCTGGAAAGACTACACTCTTCCGATTGATCACGGATCAGGAAAAACCTGACTCTGGAACGATCCGGATAGGAGAGACCGTAAAATTGGCTTACGTCGATCAGAGCCGGGACATCCTCGACCCTGAGCAGACGATCTGGGAAGTGATTTCAGAGAAGAAGGATACGATCCAGCTTGGCAGCAGGCAGATCAACTCACGTGCTTATGTGGCCCGCTTCAACTTCTCGGGCGTGGATCAGCAGAAGAGAGTAGGGATTCTTTCAGGAGGAGAGCGAAACCGCGTCCACCTTGCACGGATGCTCAAAGAGGGAGCCAATGTCCTTCTTCTGGACGAGCCGACGAATGATCTCGATGTAGATACCCTTCGGGCACTGGAACAGGCCATTGAAAATTTTGGTGGCTCAGTGGTTGTGATCAGCCATGACCGCTGGTTCCTCGACCGGATTGCCACCCATATCCTGGCGTTTGAAGGTGAAAGCGCCATTGTCTGGTTTGAGGGAAACTATTCTGAATATGAGGCTGACCGAAAACGTCGTCTTGGAGCAGTAGCAGACCAACCCCACCGGATCAAATACCGGCAACTGACAAGAGGTTAGAATCTCACCCTTTTTACTACCGTCGATGAGGTCTGTATCCTGGTCCACGCCAGCCCCGATCATGATCCCTCCATTGATGAGGCCGGTAATGTCCATCATGACGATGATCATCGTAGTCATAACGGTAACCATGGCTGTATCCAAAGTCATAGCCGTAACCCCCATACCAGACACAGCCCGAAAGTATCAAGCCAACCAGAACCAGACTCCCAAGGAGAATCAATTTACTATTCATATCATCACTCCCTTTCTCTCATATTTACCCCGTTAGAAAGCCCTGTGTGGGACGTCCCGTTGAAGAGTCGAATACTCTCTAACGGGGTTTATCTATTTAGACGGGGAAATGGGTTTCTTTTATTCAAACATTCAAGTCGGCAAAAGAGGGTTAGATCAACGAAAGGCTATCAGCGATGGCAAGGCCGGTTGGGGTAGGGTAGAGGCGGCCATTCCGGATGGATAGGAATCCTTCTTCCTCTAATTTTTCCAAAATCTTCTTTTTTCCGGAGAGAAAATCGGAATCGTACCGGTTTTTAAAGTCCTGGAGACAAATCCCATTTTTCGTCCGAAGGCCAAGGTAGAGCGCTTCCAGTTGAAGCTGTTCCATTGTCAATGCCTCTTTTCCTTGGATGGGAAAGTCTCCAGCTTTGATCGTGGCAAGATACTGATCAAGAGAACGATGGTTCCACCAGCGTTGATTTCCCTGGAAGGAATGAGCGGAAGGGCCCAGACCGAGATAAGGGGAATGGTTCCAGTATTTTTGATTATGTCGTGAGGAGTATTCCATTCCTCTTGCAAAGTTCGACACCTCGTAATGAATGTATCCGGTATGCTCAAGGAATTGAGATGTCTTCATAAAAAATTCGTACTGCAATTCTTCTCCAGGGATGGAGAATTCTCCTGCCTGATACCTTCTTCCCAATGGCGTATTCGATTCGATTGTTAATTGATAACAGGAGAGATGTTCCGGTGAAAAAGTGACGGCCTGCTTCAGGGTTTCAAACCATAAGGCCATATCCTGACCAGGGATACCATAGATCAAATCGAGCCCAATGTTATGAAACCCAGCTTTCCTTGAAGCCTCGATAGCTGAAATAGCTTGCCTGACAGAATGCCTTCTTCCTAAAAAGTCGAG
>VGSD01000431.1 GCA_016875155.1 Deltaproteobacteria bacterium
GAGCATGGGCTCCGAGAAATCGAACCCGAAGACCTTTCTTTCGTGATTCTCTTGTCCAATCATCTCAATCGCCACATCTCCTGTGCCTGTCGCAATATCAAGCATCCAGCCATTGGATCCTTTGAACTCCCGGACTGCCATCTTCCTCCAATAAACATCTCTCCTCAGGCTGAGGAGGTGATTGAGAAGATCATAAGTGGGGGCGATATTGTTGAAGAGGTTGCGAATCGATTCGGGATGAAACGAGTAGGTTTTCATTTGGGGAGATTATAGCAGAAGAGACTCGGTACAAGCAATTGACAACCCGTTCTATTAAAAGTAGAATATCTAACAGGTTATGAAAACGAGAGCAAAAAAATTTGTCCTTTTCACTATCCTAATTCTCTTTGCCACTCCATGTTACGGAGAGATGTATAAGTGGGTGGATGAAAAAGGGACACTCCATTTTGCTGATGATATTTCAAAGGTTCCCGAGAAGTACCGCCCCGATGCCGAGATGCGAAAGGCTCCAAAAGAGATGAGAGAGACCTCAACACCGGAAGCTCGGGAGAAGCCCCAAACCATTCCGGGTTCCACTTCTCTTCCAGGCCCGATCGAGGGTCAGGGATATGAAGTGAATCTTTTCAGGCGACATGAACTGTGGCTTACAGAAGTTATTCTGAACGGAAGCCTTAAGCATTATTTCATTGTGGATACAGGAGCCAGTTTTACCCTCATCAGCCGGCAGATAGCCAATGAGCTTGGGATTCCCATTAACGACACCACCCCTTTTATTCGTGTTTCCAGTGTGAGCGATGTCATGCTCACCCCGTTGGTGACGTTGAGGTCCATCCGAGTGGGAAACGCGGAGGTTGAAAATGTCGATACCCTTGTCTATAGCATGCCTTCCTATCAGGGACTTTTGGGAAATTCATTCCTTAATAAATTCAAGGTGGTGATCGATTCCATCAACAGCAAGATGATTCTTTATTCAATGCAGGGAACGCCGTCACCTGAACGACCCGGCGGATTCACCAGGGATTACTGGATCGGTCAGTTCAGATTTTATAACCGGAATCTGGAGGACTTAAGAAGATTAAAGAAAACTTATGAAAGCCGTGGATCACGGGCGGAACTGAACCGCGTCAATAATGCAATCCGATATTTTGAAGGTCAACTGAGCGAATTGGAACGGAAGGCCTCTTTTGCAGGTGTCCCTAGGAATTGGAGAGAGTAAAAGCTTGGAATATTGGAACGATGGAATATTGGAAAATTGATGAGAAGAAAAAGTTTTTGGCTTTAAAACCCATTATTCCACCATTCCATTTTTCCATTATTCCGTAAGGTTAGGGTGTATACAGCACCACCAAGAGTTTGGCTTCTTCATCCCCCAGATTGCGAAGTTTATGGGGAATGCCCGAATCGAAATGGAGGGTCTCCGCTTTCTTGAGCCGGTTCTGATTTTCGCCGACCCTCACCTCCACCTCTCCTTTTAAGACATAGATGAATTCTTCTCCCTCGTGGCGGTAATCGACCATCCGGTGATCCTGCTTGGGATCGATGGTGACGAGGAAAGCCTTCATATGTCTCGTCTCCGCATCCGGGGTGAGCGTTTTGTAAGAGTAAGCTTGAGTCCGTTTATAAAAGCTCTCTCTCCTTTTTTTCTCCAACGCTTGTTGTTCTTCGGCAGAGAGAAAAGAGCCCGAGTCTATGGATAGGGCTTTGGATATCTGAATGACCGCTGAAACGGGAGGGATGATCTTTCCCTCTTCGATATCCCTGAGATAGCGGTGTGAGAGTCCGGTTTTGTTGGCAAGGTGTTCGAAAGAAATCTTTCTGAGTTGCCTGAGTTGTTTCATTTTTGTCCCAAAAGATTTCTCATCCACTTTCTTCGTGGCCATATCGCCTCCCTGCGCTCCGTTTGGATTTTCACCTCGTTAGAAATGATGTTCTTATACTCTACGGTGGAGTTTCATGCCCCGTTTGGTCTCAATTCGTCCGGTTTCACACTTCGCTAAGCTCACGATTCTGAGTATATCGAAGGGTCGCCACGACTGGAAATTCTAACGGGGTTAATGGATTCATTATAATCTCAATTTTATATTTTTCAACTGAATTTTTTGTGTCGGCGGAGAAAAGATAGAGAGAAGTGAAAATTTTCCTTTGGGTTATTTCCTTTTCGTTATATAATTTGGAAAAGGAAGAGGCCGAAAGATGACAAGATGGGTTAATGCAGGGGTGATCGAAAGCCGGTTTGAAGGGGACAGGGTCTCTCAGGCTTTAAAGGAGGCAGGGATTCCTTATATGATCAAATCCTTCCTCGATACGGCATATGATGGACTCTATCTTCCCCAGAAGGGATGGGGAAGGGTGATGGTGCCGGAAGAATATTGCGATCAGGCAGAGAGGATCGTCTCTGAAGTCAGAATGATTTTTAAGGAGGAGGCAAAAGATGAGGCTGAATAGCGTGGAAGAAATTTTACTGTTTGCGATTCGAAAGGAAGCGGATGCGGCAATGGCTTACCGGATCGCTGCAGACCGGGCAAACCCAGGAGTCAAGAAATTTTTCGAGGAGTTGGCTGAGGAAGAGGAAAGGCATAGGGATCGGCTTGAGAAGTTCGATGTGAAAAAAATCGGTCGAATGAAATTGAAAGAAACCAAAGGAATAGGGATCAGTGAAAGAATAGATGATATCCCCTTTGGCCCGGAATTGACTTATGATCAGATTCTTCGGATGGCGATTAAGAATGAAGAGAAGTCCCAAAAACTCTATACCTCCACTGCTAAACTGGTGACTGATTCAAATCTGAAAAAATTATTGTTGATCCTGGCCCATGAAGAATCCACCCATAAAGCGAGGCTGGAGAAGATTTATGACGCGGAGATTTTGACGGAGTTCTAAATTAACGTTGCAGTTGCAAAAACGGCCACGGGTAAACCACTCTTCAAGGCTTCTGACGGCGATTAAGTTGACATGTTAGGGGAAACGGTCGACCTCACCTGAGGTGAACTCCGGCAAGGACTTGGGATGTGTGTGCTTATTCGCTAAAAGGTTCGCCCCGAAGTCCCGCTTTGAGCGGGATTCACCCATGTCCGTTTTGACTGAATGTTTTGCAATATTAAGGTTATTCAACCCAAAGGAGAAGGAAGATGCCCGATCTAAAGATGAAAATTTTGGTGGTAGATGATTTTTCGACGATGAGGAG
>VGSD01000432.1 GCA_016875155.1 Deltaproteobacteria bacterium
CGAAGTTTACCAAATTCTTTGGTGATTCCCTGAGTCTGAAGAAACATGGTTAAGATGACCCCTTGGTTAATTTCCCTCTCTCCTGTCTCTCCTTGATCTTCACTTTGGCAAACTCAAGGATTCCGCCGGGCAAAGCGAAAATGATGATGAGAATGATCGTCCCCATGATGATAGGCCAGAAGTGCGTAAAACCCAGGATGTAGGCATGGATGAAGGTCATGATAAACATTCCTAAAACTGGCCCGAAAAAGGTTGATGCTCCTCCCAGGATCGCCGCCATCACAGGTTCTCCGGATTTAATCCACATCAGATAAAAGGGAGCGACCGAACGGTAAAAAGGCGTCCAAAGCGCGCCTGCCAGCCCGGCAAAGGCAGCAGCGATGACAAAGGTGATCAACTGGTATTTTGCGATATGGATGCCCAAAAACTCCGTCCTCTCAGGATTTTCTCGCATGGCCTTGAGGGTGTGGCCGAAGGGGGAATTGACGATCCGCCAAAGGATGAAAGCCGAAATGATGAAGACAAGGAGGACGAAATAATAATAGACGATTGGAATTTTTAGGATGCCGGGTGGAAAGACCCCCTGAATTCCATCGTCACCGCCTGTGAAATCGTGCCATTTATAGATGATGACGAAGAGAAGCTGACCAAAGGCCAGCGTCAGAACCGCAAAGTAAATTCCCCTCAGGCGGACACAAAAAAATCCGACGATCAGTCCGACGAGAGCAGCTACGCCAATCCCTGCGGCGATGCTGAGCCAGAAATTAAATTGCACTTTGGTGATAAGCATGGCTACCGTATATCCACCGAGCCCGTAAAAGGCGGCCTGACCAAAGGAGAGCTGTCCCATGTAGCCGAAGAGAAGGTTGAAACTGAGGGCGAAGAGGCTCATAATGATCGCCTCAACCAATATGACCAGGTAAAAATCGGAGATCACATGAGGGGCGAGAAGAGATCCAGCTAATAGAAGGATCAACCACCATCCCCTCTGAATCCAGGAGCCCTTTTTTTCTATTTGCATTTTTTCCATGCTTAAATTAAATCCTTACCCTCTAAGTCCCTTCTAAAAATCTATTTCCATTGAACATTGATCATTGACGATTTTGCATTGTTCTTTACCGCTCCGGTCTTCCAAAAAATCCCCAGGGTCGTATGATCAGAACAGCGGCCATAACCATAAAGATAAAAGCCAGGGCTAACTCGGGCTTAAACATAATTCCAAAGGCGTAGACCTGCCCTACGATGAAAGAACCGAGAAGTGTTCCGGGAAGGCTTCCCATCCCACCGATGACGACTACAGCAAAACACTCAACAATAATTTCAATATCCATGCCCAGGGCGATGGCTCCATAAGGGCCAGCAACTCCTCCGCTCAAACCAGCGATGATAGCCCCTAGGACAAAAATCCAGGTGAATAACCATGGGATGGGTATCCCCAGAGCGGCCACCATCTCCCGGTCATGAGCGGCTGCCCGGATAATGTCACCTAGACGGGTACGATAAACGAGCCACCATAAAATGATCACAAGGGCTAAACCCAGCAAGATGACGAAAAAATTATATGAGGGAAATGGGAAACCAAAAAGAAGAACAGCGCCCTTGAAGGGGATAGGTCTTGGAATGGAGAGGAACTCTCCGCCCCATCCAAACTTGACAATATCGGTGATAATGAGAACCACTGCATAGGTAGCTAGAAGCTGTTCAGGCCACCCTCTTGCATAAAGGCGTCGCAACAAAAAGAACTCAATGATGATGCCTATTACTCCCATCACCAGGGCTGCGAGAAATGTCGCTACATAGAAACCAACTGTGGGAATAAGCAGCCCTTTCCAGATCGTGTAGGTGATAAAGGCCCCGAGCATATAGAGAGATCCATGGGCAAAATTGAGGACCCTTAGTACTCCGAAAGTGAGGGAAAGGCCCGAGGCGACCAGAAAGAGAAGGGACGCCCGGGCGATTCCGCTCATGAACTGATTGAAGAGAACATCAAAGGACATGTATTGATACCCCAAGTTCAAATGTCAAAATCCAAAGGTCAAATGAATGTCAAAATTTAAATTGGCATTTGAACTTTGTCATTTGACATTGTTTTACCTAACCACTCCTGTCTTTTTCCAAACCTCCCGGACGCTCTCCTCGGACCTCCAGACCTGGTCTCCGGGGACGCGGGTGATATCTTTCCAGATTTTGAAAGGATAGGCAGGATCTTTTGCAATCGTTCCTTGGTAGCAGGGGACACTGCCCATATGATCAAGAGGCCGAATCATAAATTTGCCCCTCAAACTATCGAGAGATATTCCTTCCATTGCTTTAATGACTGCCTCTGTTTCAGCGGTCTTGGCTTTTTCAACGGCTGCTTTGAGCAGATAGACTCCATCATAAGCCTGAACGGCCCAGGAGTCCGGATAGGCCCCTCTTGCTTTTCTATATTTTTCTACGAATTCAATCATTTTGGGATTGGGGTCCATGAAGAAACAGCCTCTTCCAAAACCAAAGGTTCCCTCCGGAGCATCCGGTCCTAAAGCTAAGAGGACAGGAAGATCATAAAGGGCGATAAAAGGAGTTTTGAAGAACTCATAAGGGGCGGCCTGTTTTGTAAAAGCCACAAGGTCTCCACCAAAAAGCGAGCTGTGGACCGCATCGGGTTTCTTCGCCATGATGGCTGTTATGAATGCGGTAAAATCTTTCTCTCCTGGTTTGGGCCATGCCTCGTAAAGGATTTCAGCATCAGGCACCAGCTTGGTGATTTCTTCTTTGAAAGCGGCAAACTCACGGCGACCAAACTCATAATCGGGATTGATCGTTGCAAACTTTTTCGCTGTGGGAACCTTCTTGTTGAGGTAACGTGTTGCAGCCTTCGCTTCCATATAGGTATTGGGAACAATCTGAACAATATAGGGAGTAAATTTATCGACCACCTGTCCCTCGGTATTCGCCATGGTTGTCACCCTGATCACTTTGTATTCAGAGTGGACAACTTGCATTGCCAGACCCACACCGCTGCTGCAGGGCCCTTCAAGGAAATTAACCTTCTCTCGAAGGATCAGATCTTTTACCTCTCTTGCTCCTACATCAACCTTCATCTCAGTATCCCTGACAATGACATCAAGTTTCCTGCCCATGATTCCGCCCTTGGCATTGATTTCATCGGCCGCGATCTTTATGCCAAT
>VGSD01000433.1 GCA_016875155.1 Deltaproteobacteria bacterium
GTGGACAGATTTTTTAAAAGAGGCTGATGCCTGCTGTGAACCCATCCTCACGCTCGATGAGGTTTTTCAACATCCCCATGTCCTCCATCGGAAGATGCTCATCGAATATGAGCACCCTGTTGAGGGAAAGGTGCAGCAGGTTGGCAACCCCATCAAATCCTCTCTTTTTCCCTTTACCACTCCAGCCCCTTCACCCGAATGGGGTGAACATACCCTCAAAGTGCTAAGGGAAATAGGATATACTGAAAGCGATATTGAGCGGTTTAAGGAAGCGAAAGCAATCTGAAGAAATGGAATACTGGAATAATGGAACGATGGAATGATGGGTTTGAATACAAATAGATCTATTTTTTGCCCAATATTCCACCATTCCAATATTCCATTATTCCAAAGGGTATAAGTGATGCCTTCTAAAATCGAAATCGATCGTGAGCGATGTAAGGGCTGCGGTCTCTGCACCATCTCCTGTCCGAAGGAGCAGATCCGGATCGGGAAGGAGATCAATCGCCAGGGATACTTCTATGTGGTTTGGGATGATAATGGCTCCTGCACAGGTTGTGCCATCTGCGGAGAGATCTGCCCGGATGTGGCCATTCAGGTCTGGAAGGACAAGGAAAAATAGATTGAAGAAGAGATAGAGACAGGGATAATGGGTTAGGGTTAGGAAGCCAGTTTGGTGAAAGGTGTATGGGTTAGGGTTAAACACCGATGACTTAACCTCTTAACAAAACCGGCTTCTTTGCCATTACCTTTACCTTCAGAAGTCGATTTTCTGGGCAATAGCAAAAATGGTAAAAATAGGGTCATCAAATGGAAAGGTCGCCATAAACATGGAGCAAAGTTTTGAGAAGATACTGGTGAGAGGGAATGAGGCAGTGGCCATGGGAGCGATTGATGCGGGATGCCGTCTCTTTTTCGGGTACCCCATTACTCCTCAGAATGAGATCCCGGAATATCTCTCCAAGCACCTCCCTCCGCTTGGCGGAGAATTCATCCAGGCCGAAAGCGAAATCGCTTCAATCAATCTGCTTCTCGGAGCCTCTGCAACCGGAACCCGGGCCATGTCCTCCTCGTCCAGCCCTGGCATATCACTCATGCAAGAAGGGCTCTCCTATATGGCAGGAAGCGAGCTTCCAGTGGTCATTGTCAATATCTCTCGAAGCGGGCCCGGTCTCGGAGGTATCTCTGCTTCGCAGGGCGATTATTTTCAGGCCACCCGTGGCGGAGGGCACGGAGATTATCGAATGATCGTCCTTGCTCCATCCACTGTCCAGGAGATGTATGATCTGACCTTCCTGGCGTTCGATCTCTCGGACAAATACAGAAACCCAGCAATGATCCTCGGAGATGCCCTCATCGGTCAGATGAAGGAACCTCTGGTCCGCAAAAAACCTGAGCATATGGAACTTCCGCCGAAGGATTGGGCTTTAACCGGAGCCAAGGGAAGAAAACCGAATAAGATAAAGTCACTTTACCTCCAGGAAGGCGAACTGACAGAACATAACTGGAAACTTTATCAGAAATATGAAAGGATGAAGAAAGAGGAAGTCCGTTTTGAAACGGTCAATACAGAAGATGCCCATTTTGTCATTGCCGCCTTCGGAAGTATGGCAAGAGTTTCAAAAACCGCCATGGAAATGGCAAGGGAGCAAGGGATGAAGGTCGGCCTCTTTCGGCCCATCACCCTATTTCCCTATCCTGAAAAAGCCCTTTACGATATTTCGAAAAAGACCAAACGATTCTTAACGGTTGAATTAAATACAGGGCAGATGGTTGAAGATGTAAAGCTTTCAGTGGATCGGGACGCACAGGTCTTTTTTTACGGGAAACCACCCGGAGCCCTGCCCCCTCCGGAAGAGATACTGGAAGAAATTAAAAAATACTATAAGTAATCAGTGCAAATTGCAAAATTAACAATCCAAATTTAGCAATAAAAACTCCAAAAAAACCATTGCAAAATGAACAATGAAGATAGTTTTGTAAAAAGCCGAAAGAAAGATGTCCAGGGAATCGGTAATTATTTAATAATGCTGGATTCTGGCCTTTGATAGAATGACGATTTCAGGTCTTTTCCGACTTTTTACGCTTTATCAATGTTAACTTTGCAATGGTAATTTTGCATTTTACAATGAGGTGTTGCCAATGGAACAGGTATTTAAACGTTCAGAATGTTTGATCGATGTCCCCTTCCATTTTTGTCCGGGATGCCACCACGGCATTGTTCACAGGCTCGTGGCAGAGGCGATCGACCATTTTAAAATCAGGGAGAAGACCATCGGTGTGGCCTCTGTGGGCTGCTCTGTCTTTATGTACGACTACTTCAATGTCGACGTCCTCGAAGCTCCCCATGGAAGGGCATCCGCTGTCGCTTCAGGCGTAAAGCGGGCGAAGAAGGAATCGATCGTCTTTACGATACAGGGAGATGGAGACCTGGGAGCCATCGGGATTGCCGAAGGAATCCATACAGCCAACCGGGGTGAAAACATCACACTCATCTTTGCCAACAATGGAATCTACGGGATGACCGGAGGGCAGATGGCGCCCACCACTCTTCTCGGCCAGAAGACAACCACCAGCCCTTATGGAAGGGACTTCACCTATGATGGATACCCCATCCGGATGGCTGAGATGATGGCGACCCTTGAGGGCAGTGCATTTGTGGCCAGAGTGGCAGTGAACAATCCTGGAAACCTGATGAAAGCAAAGAAAGCAGTCCGAAAAGCATTCCAGATGCAGGTTGAGGGCATGGGTTTCTCGTTTGTTGAGGTCTTAATGTCCTGTCCCACCAACTGGGGGCTGTCTTCCCTCGAAGCCAACAATCGTGTCGAAGAGGAAATGATCCCTTATTTTTCTCTGGGGATTTTGAAAGAAAGGAAAATGGCAGATTACTTATAGAAACAACCTCAAAATAACGCCCCCCCTACCCCCTCTTAATCTAAGAGGGGGAGGGGGGAAGTTATGATATTAGAGCTTGCCTGCCTGCCGGTAGGCAGGGAATTTGGTTATTGATACTTAGGAGAATGATGGATAGCAAACGTTTTTATTACGACATCATCATTGCAGGGTTCGGCGGCCAGGGTGTGCTGGCCATTGGAAACCTGCTGGCCTATGCCGCCATGAATGAGGGACGTCATGTGACCTACCTTCCAACCTATGGAGTT
>VGSD01000434.1 GCA_016875155.1 Deltaproteobacteria bacterium
ACAGAGGATGTGAGGAAGTTGGGACCGTCGAAGAATTTTGTTAAAAGATAGGGTTCATGTGGCCCTGGGTTCAAGGGTTCCAGTGAAATGCAACAAAACTTGAACCCTCGAACCCTTGAATCCTTGACACCTTAAAACCATGATTCAACAGAAACTTAGAGAAAAGGCAAAAGAGCTTCTTTCCAGCAAGACTGTGGATCTTATCATCGGGTATGGGAATTGGACCCTTCCACTCAGGACAACCCCTGTCTTCATCCGGACACCGGAGGGGACAGAGAACCTGGTATGGAATTCTTTCTGCGAAAACAATCTTACCACTTACCTTCATAAATTCAGTCGCCATAAAGTCGGGATCGCTGTGAAAGGTTGCGATGCACGATCTGTGACGGCCTTAAGTCTCGAGAAGAGATTCCCGAATCACAGACCTCTTCTCATCGGGATTCCCTGCCAAAGAATGGTGGACCGGAAAAAGGTGAAGAAGGCCGTAAAGGGAGAGATTCTTCAGGCGACTGAACAGGGAGATCTGCTTCTGGTCAAGGGAGAAGATTTCAATGTTACCCTCAAACGGGAGGACTTTCTGTATTCTGTCTGCCAGGTCTGTACCCATCGAACGCCGCTCCACGCTGATGTTCTGATCGGTGATCCGGTGGAAGAATCTTCTCTCGTCGATCTGCATCCGGATGTCAAAGCATTGGAAGGAAAGTTTCCTGAAGAACGATGGGATTTCTTTCAGAAGGAGATCAGTCGCTGTATCCGATGCTATGCCTGCAGGGAAGCCTGCCCCATGTGTTATTGCACGGAGTGTTTTGTGGACAGCTCCCGTCCGAGGTGGATCGAAAAGAGCCTCTCTCCCTCGGACCTGGCCTTCTATCATATTGTCAGGGCCTACCACCAGACTGGGAGATGCACGGGTTGCGGCGCCTGCGAGCGAGCCTGCCCCATGGACATTCGGCTCACTCATCTGACACAGAAATTGAATCAGGAGGTCAAGGACCTCTATGGGTTTGAAACGGGAATCCAACCTGAAACCCTTCCTCCTCTCTCAACATTCAATCCGGAGGACGAACAGGAATTTATCAAATGAAGTTCAAACTGGATAAAAAGGATTTTGAAATATTTCTAAAAGATCTGATGGAGACCTACGATCTATTCGCCCCTGTCCAGCTCACCCAAGGGGTCTCTGTTTTTAAAAAGATCGACAAACCCGAAGAGGTCAACCTGACCCAACTGGTCCCTCAAAAATCTGCGAAGGAGGTCTTCTTCCCCCAATCCGAAACGATGTTCCGCTATGAGATGACGGAGAACCAGAGTCCGATCGTTTCCGAGCAAAAGATTGGAAGAGAAAGGGTTCTCCTGGGAGCCCGGCCCTGCGACATTGAAGCGATCTCTATCATTGAAAAGGTTTTTGTCGGCGAGGATTATACGGACGTCTATTTTCTTGAAAAAAGGAAGAAGACGACCATCATCACCCTGGCATGCAATCATCCTCTCACTACCTGCTTCTGTTCTTCAACAGGAGGCGGACCTTTCCGAAAGGATGGTTCGGATCTTTTCATGATTGATTTAGGCGAATCCTACCTGGTTGAGTTGCTCACTGAAAAGGGTCTGACTTTTTCAAAGAACAGGTTCTTTAAAGGGGTCGGTTCAAAGGAAATCGGTTTGGTCAAAGAACTTGAAGAGAAGGCTGCCAAGAAAGCAGATAGCTCAATCCCCGTAGAGGGGATAGAAAAACGGTTGGATCTCATGGTCGAAAGTCCGTTCTGGGATAGGATTCACGAGAAATGTATCGGCTGTGGCACATGCACCTTTCTCTGCCCGACCTGCCACTGCTTTGACATCACGGATGAAGCCATCAATCAAAAAGGAGTGCGCGTCAGGAATTGGGACTCCTGCCTCTTCCCGATCTATTCGCTTGAGACCTCCGGCCATAACCCCCGTCCCACGGGTCGAGAGCGAACCAGGCAGAGGTTGATGCACAAATTCAACTATTACCCGAAGAACTTCGGTAGGGTGGCGTGTGTGGGTTGTGGCAGATGCATCCTCTATTGCCCGGTTCAATTCGATATCCGAGAGGCGATTCTTTACGCCTCTTCACGAAGGACCGAGGGACGAAAAGGAAAGATTAAATAATAGACCGATGAAGAACCCATATCTTCCCATTCCGATGATTCTTAAAAAAGCCCAGATCGAAACTTCTGACCGGATGCTCCGCACCCTTGAATTGACGTTCCGCCATCCAGAGGATGAAGAAAAGTTTCGATATGTCCCGGGACAGTTCTGTGAACTCTCTGCTCTGGGCAAAGGCGAAGCTCCATTTGGAATTGCTTCCTCCCCGACGGAAAAGGGCTCTTTAAAATTTACGATCAATAAAGCCGGCCTTGTCACCACTGAACTCCACCACGTTGAAGAAGGCTCTGAGATCGGTATCCGCGGCCCACTGGGCAATGGATATCCGATTGATCTCTTTCAAGGAAAGAACCTGGTGATCATCGGCGGAGGATTCGCCTTCACGACCCTGAGATCGCTCATCGCCTACTTTCTTCATCCAGAAAACCGCCCAAGAATAAAAGGGATCACCGTCATCTACGGAGCCAGAATGCCGGGACTCCTGCTCTACAAAGAGGAACTGCTTGAATGGGAGAAACGAGATGATTTAAGATTAGTGACGACGGTCGATTGGGGAGATAAGGACTGGAAGGGAAAGGTGGGACTTGTTCCCAATGTCCTTGAAGAAGTCGCTCCCTCCGCAGAGGAAACTTATGCTGTAATTTGCGGGCCTCCGGTGATGATCAAATTCACCTTTCCCAAACTGATGACCCTTCGGTTTCCCAATGAACGTATCTTCACTTCATTGGAAAAGAGGATGAAATGCGGCATCGGAAAATGTGGCCGTTGTAACATCGGCCATCTCTATGTCTGTAAGGATGGCCCTGTTTTCAGCTATGCGCAATTGGAAAAATTGCCGAAAGACTACTGATGACCGGAATGATGGAAGAGTGGAATATTGATTTTTAATCTTTCACCCATTATTCCAACATTCCATTCTTCCAATATTCCATTAATAAATAGGAGGAACCATGGACTACATTAAAGAATTGATCAAGATCGTAGGGGAGAAGAATGTCAAGACCGATCAAATCGAACGGCTCTGCCATTC
>VGSD01000435.1 GCA_016875155.1 Deltaproteobacteria bacterium
GGGCCTTCAGCTTGGACGTCTTCTCGCAGGCGCTGTGATGGTGGAAACGGTTTTCAGCTGGCCTGGCATGGGGCGTTTGATGTTTGATGGCATCCTTCGAAGGGATACGCCTCTCATTATGGGAGTTCTTTTTTTCTCTTCTGCGGTTGTCATTCTGGTCAATCTGATCACGGATCTTCTTTATGGCGTTTTGGATCCGAGGATAAGACGGAGATGATTCAAAAATCCGAAGCACCTGCCTGCGCGTAGCTGCTTCGGCAAAGGCAGGCGAATTTCGAAATTCGAAACAAATTTTACATGACGGGTTCGTCACCCGCGAATGATGAAAATAGCGTTAAGTCCCCTCCCCCTCGATGGGGGAGGGTGGGGGTGGGGGTGAAACATCGGTGCCATTCCCCCCTCACCTCAATCCTCTCCCACCAGGGGAGAGGAGGTATTTTCCAGGTAATCCGAATAATCAAAATCCAAAATATTTTTTCTGTTATGAAAGCGATACCCTCTTAAACGGGATGTAGGAAAATAAATTGAAGACCTTGAAGCTCATTATGCGTAAATATTTTCAGAATAAGGCGGGGATTTGGGGGTTGGGAATATTCTGCCTGGTGCTTTTGACCACTATCTTGGGTCCTTTGATCTACCCTGTCAATCCGTTTGAAATAGTGGGGAAGCGATTTCTTCCACCCGGAGGCCTTTTCCCTCTGGGAACGGATTACCTGGGGAGGGATGTCCTTGCTGGCATTATCCAGGGCGCCAGAACATCCTTTCTGATAGGGATCATCGCAGCAAGTTTGATGATGAGTATCGGAATCCTTTTCGGAGCCTTTGCTGGCTATTACGGCGGGTTGATCGATGACATACTGATGCGAATCACAGAGTTCTTCCAAACCCTTCCATCTCTCATCTTTGCGATGGTGCTTGTTACCCTTTTTAACCCTTCCCTTGGAAATATTATTGTTGCCATCGGGGTATCTTCCTGGCCGGGGATTGCCCGCATATTGCGAGCGGAGTTTATGTCCATCCGGGAGAAGGATTTTGTCACTGCTTCTATAGCCGTCGGCGCCACCAATCGGCGAATCATCTGGCGGGTCATTTTCCCTAACGCCTTACCTCCCATGATTGTTAATGCCTCTCTGGCTGTTGGGATTGCCATCCTTTTCGAAGCCGGACTCAGCTTTCTTGGTCTGGGAGACCCCAATACGATAAGCTGGGGTTACATGATCGGATCATCGAGAATCTATATACGTCAGGCATGGTGGACCGTCACCTTTCCAGGCCTGGCCATTTTTATGACGGTCTTGAGTTTGAGTCTCATGGGTGATTGGCTCAATGATCTATTGAACCCCAAAGCCAAAGGAAGGCGATAGGCATAAGACAGGGTCCAAGGATTCAGGGGTTCAAGGGTCCTGATGGAACAATATACATAAAAATAGCTTTCTGTCGGAACGAAAGATTCCTGTACTCCTTCTTAAATCCCCAGAAAATCCTTTCCATTGACTTGAAGAGATTGACACAGCGGTTCGGTTAAATTAAACTTCCCATCAATACTGTGGACAAGGAGGTATTGAGAGGATGAACTATACCACCCTTCTGTTCGAAGTCAAAGACCATGTGGCTCACATCACCCTGAACCGGCCGGAGGCACTCAATGCCATCAATCGGGAATGGGCATGGGATCTCATGCATGCCATCCTGCAATGTGACGATGATCCCACAGTCAGGGCCGTAATGATCAGTGGTGCAGGAAGCCATTTCTGCGCTGGCGGCGACCTGAAGTCTTTCACTGCCCAGGGCAAGGGCCTGCCATTGCACATCAAGGAGGTGACCACCTATCTTCACGCCGCTATCTCTCGGATGGTGCGGATGAAAGCGCCTGTGGTCGCAGCGGTCCATGGCTATGCCGTAGGGGCTGGCATGAGCCTTGCCCTTGCCTGCGACTTTGTCTTAGCGGCTCGTTCCGCACGCTTCAGTGTGGCCTACACACGCGTGGGACTCACACCTGATGGAAGCATGTCTTATTTTTTACCCCGCACGGTTGGTCTCAAGAGGGCGATTGAATTAACGTTGAGCAACCGGATGCTCACTGCGGAGGAAGCATTTGGATTGGGAATCGTCACCCGTGTTGTCCCGGGCGAAGAATTGCTTGCTCAGGCAAGCCAATTGGCCATACAACTTGCCTCTGGTCCTTCGAAATCGTTCGGGGCAGCAAAGCGGTTGATGAGAACGGGATGGAATGAGACCCTGGAAACGCAGATGGAGAACGAAAGCCGAACCATCGCTGACATCGTCCGAACAGAAGACACACTGGAGGGCATTGCCGCCTTCGTTGCAAAGAGAACGCCGAAGTATAAAGGAGAATAACCCAAGGGGAAAGCACCAAATCACAAAATTCCCTGCCTACCGGCAGGCAGGCAATAACCAAATAAGCTCCAATCACCAATGTTCAAAATTCTAAACGAAATCGTTTTGGTCATTTGAGATTGGAATTTGGAGGTTATTTGGGATTTGGTGCTTGGAAATTGGGATTTCATTGAGATGCCCTTGAACTTCTGAGGGGTATCATTTATAAAATGGCAATTAAACATTAGAGAGGTTGATTTATGCAGCGTGAGGTTATTAAAGCAAACATCGTTGTTTTTATTGCCAGTTTCTGTACTCTGGTCATCGAACTGGTGGCAGGGAGGATCATGGCTCCCTATGTGGGTGTCTCGCTCTACACTTGGACGAGCATCATTGGAGTAGTTCTGGCCGGCATCAGCATTGGTGCCTATCTGGGCGGATTGCTTGCAGACCGCTATCCACGCTCTTCCACGCTCGGCTGGCTTCTCTTTCTTTCCGGTGTAGGGGCGTTTTCGATCTCTCCCCTGACCAATCTGGTCGGAGGGGCTCACTTTGAAACGAGCCTGATGGTTCGAATTCTTCTGATCACTACGATCATCTTTTTTGGCCCGGCCTGTATTCTCGGGATGATCTCACCCGTGGTCGTTAAACTGACGCTGAACAACCTGGCCAAGACAGGCAATGTGGTCGGAAAGATCTATGCCTTCTCAACCCTCGGTTCCATCCTCGGGACCTTTGCTACCGGATTTTTTCTCGTCTCGTGGATGGGAACACGCCATATCCTCATCACCATGGGCGTCATCCTCATCGTCTCC
>VGSD01000436.1 GCA_016875155.1 Deltaproteobacteria bacterium
GAATTCCAGTATGGGTTAGATACGCGAGTCCCCTTCGGCCCGAAGGTTCGCCCCGAAGCCTTTCCGAACGGTTCACCCATGTCCGTTTAGCTCATTTTTTTACAATGTTAAGGTAAAGAGTTTAAATTATTGTCTCACTCGGGGAGAAAAACTCTCGCCTTCAGGCGAAGACTTTAGTATGCACACTGTGTGCAGGTCGCTTCGACTCGCAACCGAGTTTTTTAGATTTCCCCTCGTGAGGATTTCTGTGCTGTTTGTTTTGTCTTTAGCTGACTTCAGTCAGTAGAGAATCCACCAGCTTGTAGCTGGTGGTAGTTCAATTTAGGAAGGTGGAAAATCAAGATGGATAAAGAGTTGATGGAGTTATTGGAGGAGAAGTTATTTGTTTTTTCAAAAAGGGATGATGTGGAGAAACTGAGACAGGAAAGCAATGCGAACTTCCGTAAATTAAAAGAGGAGAATAAGGGGCTTATTCTCGGATTGATCGATGGAATAAAAGTGGATATGGAAGGGTTGAGAAGGGAAGGGATGGTGGATATCGATTCCATCCGCGAGGATATTAAAGAAGGGATGAAAAAGCTCGAGTTGAAGATTCAATCCACACTTTTCCAATCGATTCAATCCATAGAGTCATCCCTCGAGAAGATGAAAGAGGAGGCAACCTCCGCCGTCCAACCGTTTCAATGGGAGGTGGGTTCAAATCTTCAGGCAATGAAAGAGGAGACCAATGCAGCCATTCTCCGACTGGGACAGGAAATGAATTCGGGCCTTCAATTGATCAAGGAAGAGGGGAGAACGAATCTCTCTCAATCGAAAGAGGAGATGAGGGTTGATCTCAATCGGATAGGAGAAGGAGTGGGGAACTTCAGCGATCAGATCCGGAAGACGACCGAAGAGATCAAGGCATTAAATGAGAAGATCAAAGAGGGATTTAATGAGGTGAGAGAGGAGTTGGGTTCGATGATAAAGTTCTCTTATGCCGATCTGGAGAAGAGGTTCGCCACACTGGAGACCCGCATCAAAGCCCTCGAAAAACTGGTTTTACCTTAATGATATTTCGATCAGACCAGGATTTTCCTTCCATATAAATAATCCCATCACATCTTAAACGGAATTTGATCCGAAAGGTGAAGCCTACCGCCTCCGGCCACCACCAAATATGGAGCCCAGTACTCCCCGAATGATCTGCCGTCCGATCTGACTGCCAATTGCGTGGGCTGCACTTTTTGCCATCGCTTGGATGAGTCGAGTTGTATCGGATTTAGGCTCGGCGGCTTGACGTGTCTGGGATGGTTTCTCCTGAGAAGCCGGTCCGGACGACTCCGCTTTTTCCTTCAATATTTCATAAGCCGATTTACGGTCCACTATCTTTTCATAATGTCCGTACAAGACCGAGTTCTGAATGAACTGATTTCTTTCTTCCGGACTAAGTGGACTGAGTCGGCTGTGAGGAGGACAGACCAATGCACGTTCCACAATAGCTGGGGTTCCTTTTTCATCGAGCATAGATACAAGGGCCTCGCCAACAGCCAGTTCAGTAATTGTTTTTACGACGTTTAATTTGGGGTTAGCGCGAAATGTATCAGCAGCGGCCTTTACATTTTTCTGGTCCCTGGGCGTAAAGGCCCTGAGAGCATGCTGGACCCGATTCCCCAATTGCCCTAAAACCGTCTCGGGAAGATCGAGCGGGTTTTGGGTCACAAAATAGACGCCCACTCCTTTTGAACGGATGAGGCGGACAACCTGTTCGATCTTCTCTCCCAGAGCCTTTGGAACATCATCAAACAGCAGATGGGCTTCATCAAAAAAGAAGACGAGCACGGGTTTGGGAGGGTCGCCTACCTCAGGGAGTTCTTCAAAGAGTTCTGAAAGGAGCCAGAGCAGAAGCGTGGCGTAAATCCTGGGCGACTGCATCAGCCTATCGGCAGTGAGAATGTTGATCGTTCCATTGCCCTTGGAGTCGGTCTGTATGAAGTCCTGAATGTTCAGAGCGGGTTCTCCAAAAAACTTATCTCCTCCCTGTTCTTCAAGGTTAAGAAGATTTCGCTGAATGGCGCCGATGCTTGCGGTAGAAATGTTTCCATATTGTGTCTTAAATTGATCTGCCTGGTTCCCCACAAACTGCACCATCGATCGCAAGTCTTTAAGGTCAAGGAGTAAAAGGCCATTGTCGTCCGCAATTTTGAAAACGAGGCTGAGAACGCCGCCCTGGATCTCATTCAGATTGAGGATACGGCTCAAGAGGAGGGGACCCATCTCAGAGACGGTGGTTCGAACCGGATGTCCTTGTTCTCCAAAGACGTCCCAGAAGCTGACAGGGCACCCCTCAAATTTGAAACCTGCAAGCTTGAGCGCCTTGATCCGCTCGGCGATCTTTGGATTTTTTCCTCCCGGAAGAGGCAATCCGGAGAGATCCCCTTTCACATCGGCCATAAAAACGGGCACCCCAATCTTGCTGAGCCCTTCGGCTAACACCCTCAGGGTGACGGTTTTACCTGTTCCTGTGGCGCCTGCGATGAGGCCATGACGGTTAGCCATTTTTGGCAACAAGAAAATATCGCTCTTTCCTTTAGCAATTAAAAAGGGGGATGATGCTGTCTCCATGTTTTTCTCCAAGAATGATGAAATGTGGAGTGATTAGCCCCAGTATATAGGGTAATCCTTTCTTCTGTCAATCATTCAGGTTACACGTGTTTTCGATTTTTTGGAGAGGAGCTTTGCTTCAAGAAGGTATTCAATATCCTGTTCATCTTTAACGTTTGATTTTCGGATCTTTTTAAGCCTAATCAGATCATCAATCGAAGGGATTCGAAAACTGACTTTTGCTCTTTTATCCTCCTTGAGAACCGAGTTGCCATAACACCCTTCAAATTCAATCGTCTCATTCTCAGTATTCTTAACGCTCCTCTGGAACAAGAGGTCGTACTTCTTCGTCCCGGAGAATCCTATGACGATGGGTCTCTTTGTGTCAGGAGGATGGGAGAGTTCAAAATCGAGTTTCTCCGAAAGAAGTGATAAAACCTTTTTCTTATCTTCCGGGTGGAGCCAAATATCATGGTCTGCTGTCAGGACAGGCCCCCCGTAGAGTATCACCGCCCTTCGACCGATGATCAGGTAACGGA
>VGSD01000437.1 GCA_016875155.1 Deltaproteobacteria bacterium
AAAGACAGAAGTGATCGAAGCCGGACATCCCCTTCCCGATCAGAAAGGAATGGAAGGGGCAAAAAAGATTCAATCCCTACTTAAAGAATCTGGAGAGAAAGATCTCGTTCTTTTCCTAATATCAGGTGGCGGATCCGCATTGTTACCTCTTCCGGTTGATGGGATTTCTCTTGAAGAAAAACAGAAGACGACTCAGCTCCTTCTTGACTGCGGTGCAGATATCATAGAGATTAACGCGATTAGAAAACATATCTCACAGACGAAGGGGGGTTGGCTTGCCCGATGGGCCTATCCTTCGACAGTCCTCACCTTTATTCTTTCCGACGTCGTGGGAGATCCGCTCGATTCAATCGCTTCCGGGCCTACAGTGCCTGATACATCCACTTTTGGAGAAGCCTGGGAGATTCTCGAAAAATACGATATAGCCCAAAAAGTTCCTGCTTCTGTTCGAAACCATCTCTTATCCGGAAAAGAGAGAAAGATTGAAGAGACGCCCAAGCCCGGAGATGTCGTGTTTAATAAGATTCATAACATATTGATCGGGTCGAATATCCTTGCCCTTCGCGCTGCCGAGAAAGAGGCTTCCTCCCTTGGGTTCAACACGATTATTCTCTCCTCCTCCATCGTCGGGGAAACCAGGGAAGCGGCCCGATTCCATGGAGCTCTGGCAAAAGAGGTGATTTCAACGGGGCATCCCATTCAGAGGCCTGCCTGCATTCTTTCGGGAGGGGAAACGACCGTAACCATCAGGGGCAGCGGTCAGGGAGGAAGAAACCAGGAGTTTGCTTTAGCTGGGGCTCTTGAGATCAACGGATTGGAAAAGGCGGTCCTCCTTAGCGGTGGGACGGATGGAACGGACGGTCCAACCGATGCGGCCGGAGCCATAGCCGATCATAGGACGATTGCAAGGGCCAAACAGATGGATATGGACCCCATGAAATATCTTGATAATAACGACTCTTATTCCTTTTTTAAAAACCTGAGCGACCTTCTCATTACCGGACCGACGCGCACCAACGTGATGGACGTGAGGATGGTTTTGATAGACTAAACCGAAAATAAGGTTATCAGGGGATCAGGTCATCAGGAGGCAGGACATCAGGATATCAGACTATCAGGAGATCAGAATTCTTGAAAGAACAAGGCCCATAGATAGAATGATCTATTTTCCTGGTATCCTGGTCTCCCGATATTCTTCAACCTGGCATCCTGATATTCTGATAGCCTTCATTTGAAAGGATAATAAAATGTATGAACTGATGGTTTCGTCACAATTCTCAGGCGCTCACCGATTGCGTTATCTTCACGGCAAATGCGAGGAACTCCATGGACACAACTGGAAGATAGAGGTCTCGGTGACCTCATCGAAACTGAATCGCGAAGGGGTTGTCATTGATTTTAAGGTATTGAAGCAGAAGGTCGAAAAAGTCTTAAAGACTCTGGATCATACTTTTCTCAATGATCTCCCTTACTTTTCCGGAGCAGAACCTTCGTCAGAAAATATTTCCAGATATATTTTTGATCAATTAAAAAAAGAATTAAAAGGGCATGGGTCCCACCTTAAAAAGGTGAGTGCATGGGAATCAGACACCTCCTGTGCGACATACTTCGGAGGAAGAGAATGAACGATATCCAGAACCAGAGGGACCATCGAAAGATTGAGATTAATAAAGTCGGGGTTAAGAACATTCGGTACCCCATCACCGTTCTCGATAAAGCCAAAGGGGTGCAACATACGGTGGCCAGCGTCAACATGTATGTGAATCTCCCTCACCGGTTCAAGGGGACGCATATGAGCCGGTTTGTGGAAATTCTAAATCAATATAAGGGCGATATCGCGATTAAAAACTTTTCCAAGATCCTATCCGAGATGAAGAAGAAACTGAAAGCCAAATCTGCTCATCTCGAAGTCGAATTTTCCTATTTTATTGAGAAAGAAGCCCCGGTGACCCGAGCGAAGAGCCTGATGGAATACATCTGCCGTTTCTGCGGTTCAAGTAATGACAAGGATGATTTTTATGTGGGCATTGTTGTCCCCATCACCACGGTCTGTCCCTGCTCGAAAGAGATCAGTGAATTCGGGGCTCATAATCAGCGTTCGGTCGTTACGGTCAATCTTCGATTTAAAAAATTTCTCTGGATCGAAGATATCATCCGTCTGGTTGAGGAATGCGCCTCATGTGATCTCTACTCAATCCTGAAGAGACCGGATGAAAAATTCGTCACGGAGAAGGCTTATGAGAAACCGATGTTTGTTGAGGATGTGGTGAGGGAGATCGCCAGGCGCTTGAAGAAGGACAAGAACATCACCTGGTTTACAGTGGAGTCAGAGAACTTCGAATCCATCCACAATCACAGCGCCTACGCGTTTGTGGAGAGGAATTCATAAGAGGAATTCAGCTCACCCGCTCTATAGTTTTAAGATCTTCTGGGCGATATTGAGCCTCTGAATCTCAGAGGTACCATCCAAAATCTCATCAAATTTCACTTCACGCCAGTAACGGGAAATGGGGTACTCATCCATCAATCCATATCCGCCGTGGATTTGGACCCCTTTATCTGCGCATCTCTTGGCCACCTCAGAGGCAAAAAGTTTCGCATAGGTTGAAGTGGCGAAGTAATTTTCTTTCTGATCCTTCTGCCAGGCGGCTTTATAGACCATTAATCTCGCCAATTCAATTTCCGTGATCATATCGGCTAATTTAAACTGGATGGCCTGGAACTTGCTGATCGTTTTCCCAAACTGTTCCCTCTCCTTGGCATAGGCCAGTGAGACATCGAAGATGGCCTGTGCTAGTCCAACGGAATGGGCGCCAAAACCGATACGAGAAGTCTGGAGAGCCATCATGAATTGATTATATCCCCTTTCGGGGTTGCCCAGGATGTTCTCTTTTGGAACCCTACAATCGTCAAAGATCAACTCCCTGGTCTCAGATGCCTTCCATCCCATCTTCTTATACTTCTCACCGAAATTAAATCCCCCGATACCGGTAGGCACGATAATATTCGAAATCCTCTTTCTCGTACCTGTCCCCTCCCCTGTTACAGCGGCGATGATCACCAGGTTATTATGTTTTAATCCAGCATTGGTGATAAACTGTTTTGTC
>VGSD01000438.1 GCA_016875155.1 Deltaproteobacteria bacterium
GGTCTTCCTTTCTCATCCACACAGGTGACCAGGACAACCGGTGTGGGAAAAAGTAAGGGTGTCAATGGAAGACTCTTTCGTCCCATTCTTCTCCTCCTTCAGGACAACAAGCCTGCTATAGAAAAAGGCTCACATCCCCTTTCCCTTTTCGGATGACTTTTGGAGATTCATCGGTGAGATCGATAATGCTGGAATGCTCGGCAACAATGACACCGCCGTCAATCACCAGATCGAGTTTTTTGGCAAACCGTTCTTCAATCTCAGCAGGATCATTGAAGAGGCTTTCATCAGGTTTATACACGCTGGTGCTGATGATCGGGTGTCCCAGTTCTTTGACCAGATGAAGACAGATCTTATTATCCGGGATCCGGATGCCAACCGTATTCTGTTTGGTCATGGCGATCTTTGGAACAAGTTTAGTCGCTTCTAAGACAAACGTATAGGGACCTGGAATGAGCCGCTTCATCATCTTGTAGGCATAATTGGAAACAAAGGCATAGCGACTGATGTCCTTCAGGTCAGAGCAGATGAAACTGAGGGGTTTCTTCCCCTCGATTTTCTTGAATTGGTAGATCTTCCGGATCGCCTCCTGGTTGAAGAGGTCACAACCCACTCCATAGACGGTGTCTGTGGGATACCCGATTACGCCTCCTCCTTCCAGCACTTCAATCACCTTCCGGATCAATCTCATTTGTGGATTTTTAGGATTGATGGCAAGAATCATCGTCTCAACTCTCCTTCTCCAGTTCGATAATGCGCACCCCGCTCATGAACCGCCGGTCAAAATAAGGGGTGTCCAGATTATCCACCCTCACCTCTTTGCTTCGATAGGAAGCGTGGATGAACTCATTGTTGCCAATATAGATTCCCACATGGGTACGGCTTGCCCGCTGTGTTTTGAAGAAGATGACATCCCCTTCCTGAAGATCTTCCCTCTTCACTTTTCTACCGATCTTCAACTGTTCTCGGGTGGTCCTGGGAAGCTCGACATTAAAAATTTCAAACATCTTTTTTACGAAAGCAGAGCAATCGATCCCCTTAAGGGTAGAACCGCCCAACCGGTAAGGAACTCCTAAAAAGTTTTTGACCACCCTCACGAAGAGATTTCTTTCCTCAGGGTCTCTCCATTTTCCAAGAGACTCTGGAATCGTTTGGTCTTCTCCCCGGGCTAGATCGATCTCTCGGATTTCCTCTCCATCCCCGAGTTCTTCTACTTCCTCTGTTCGTCCATTCTCCTTTTTCGTCAGGACGAGTCGTTGTCCTGTCTTGAGGACATCAGTCCGGAGCTGGTTTAACCTCTTAATCTCCTCAATAGATAGGCCCGCCTTTTTCGAAATCGTATAAAGGTTATCCCCCTGCTTTACGATATAGGGTTCCGTCTCAGGTAAAGCCCTCTGGACTGTCTTTCCAGTTGGTCTCTTTTTAGGATTCGGGATGAGGAGAACCTGGTTCGGTTTGAGATGACTTCCTTCCAGACCATTCGCCTCTTTTAAAGATTCAATGGAGATACCATATGATTTTGAAATCGAGTAGAGGGAATCTCCTGACTTGACCGTATAGCGCTCTTCTGTTGATCCAAAGCAAGGGCAGGCCAATATTAATAGGACGACCAGCATCACCCCTGTAAGGCCCCTTCGTCCCATCATGAATCTCCTTTCCTGGTATCATCCTGAAATAAAAATTGTGGATGATACCTGATGATAGAGATAATTTTAGATTGCAAAGAGTTAATTGCTATTATTTATACAAGGATTGTCCTGACAAGTCAATCAGAGCCATCATTCGAGGATGAGGCGGATGCGGATGGAGATAAGGGTTTCCCTCATTGCCGTTGGTCTGGAGAGTTCTCTTCCTTTCTCCTCTTGTTCTTTGCTCTTTGCTTCGGCGGCAAGCTTCAAATCATCCTTCATCTCTTTTGGCACGGTGGGTTTAGGGGTCGCAGGAGGGAAACCGATCTGGGCTAATTCTTTTTCAAACTCTGCATAGGTAGAGGCAGGCAAGGAAGCCAGGAGGACATCTCCTTCTTCCTTAACCACCTCTCCTCCCATACGTTTCGCCAACTCTTGAACCTGTGCAAAGGCTTTCTCCCAATCACTGATTTTCAAAGTAATTTCCCTGGCTGTCTTTTTTGCAAGAGACATTCTGACTGCTCCAGTGCTTTCAGGCTCTCTTTTCTTCTCTTCGAAACGAGGATCTTCTGCTTTTGCGATCTCTTTGGTGCGAACAGGCTCACCCGCTGCCATCTCCCTTTTGAGATGTGGAGCAGGCGCTTCTTGATCTGCCTCTTTCATCTTCTGAACCACATTATCTCTGGCCCTTACTTTTTCATCCTCAACAGTGGATTGGGCTTCCGAAACATAGTCTTTTCGATAGTCAGCAAGGGGTGGCGAGACCTTCTTTTGCCTCTCCTCTTCTTTTAAGACGGGCTCTTCCTTTTCTCTATCCGATTCCGTAACCTGAGGTTTCTCAACAGCCCTCTTCTGAACCGTCTCAAAGGGCGCCATCTTGGTTAGATATAGGGCTAAAAAGACGATCATCACCATGGCCGCAGCCTGAAGAGGGATTTTCGCAGAACGTAAGAACCAGGTGCCACTTCGAATCTCTTTCCCCTTCCGCTCTCCCCGTTTCTTCTGTATCTCTGAGAGAAATCCCTCTGGAACTTCTTCTTCCTCAGACTTATGAAGCCAGCTCATCATCCGGCTGAACTGCTCCCACTCCTTTTGACAACCCTCGCAGGACCGAAGATGTTCTCTTATCCTCTCATCTTCCGGAGGCTTCAGGTCTCCCTCCAGCAGGGAAGAGAATAGATCACGCACTTTTTTGCATTCCATTACTTCTCTCCATTCATTGCATAGAAAAAAACGTTTAACGGTAAGGGCAACGAGGCCCGTATCGTTGGTAAAAGGCAACGTTTATCGTCTCTTATTTCTTTAAACATGACCGTAACCGGTGACCGAAACGCCTGCCTGCGCGAAGCCGCTTCGGCGAAGGCAGGGGCTTCGTAACCGTAACCTTAACCGTTTGACCCTAAACCAAACGGGCTTCATAACCCTGACCTTTTCCTCCTGACCAACTTGTTAATGCATCGATCCCTCAAGA
>VGSD01000439.1 GCA_016875155.1 Deltaproteobacteria bacterium
TGGGTTTTCTTTACATAAGAGAGGGTGGCTTCAAATGCTGCCTGTCCGACTCCCGTGCTTCTGGCTCCATAAGTAAGTCTTCCCGATTTAAGGGTGCCTTCTAACTGGCCTAACCCTCCTCCTTCCTGCTCTCCAAGCATTCTCTCTTTTGGAACATAGCAATCATCAAAAGCCAACTCCGCTGTATCCGAGGAATGATTTCCGAGTTTCTTCAATTTCTTTATGACCGAGAATCCCGGATCACCGCTCTCCACAACAAAAAGATTGATGCCAATCCCTCGCTTCGAAGGATCGGTGTAGGCAGCTACGGTCACGAAATCGCAGATCGTTCCGTTGGTAATAAAGGTCTTGAGACCATTGAGCCGGTAACCTCTTTCCCGCCTCACGGCCGTTGTCCGGATTCCAGAGGCATCCGATCCGGCATCTGGTTCGGTCAGGGCAAAGGCACCGATCTTCTCCCCTCGCACTGCAGGAGAGAGATATTTTCGCTTCAGTTCTTCGGATCCGTAGTGGAGAATGGGGTCTGTGGCGAGACCTCCCTGAACCATGATGCCTGCACCAATGCCCACGCAGATCCGGTTCAATTCCTCCACGGTAATACATTCAGAGACCTTGTTCAGACCCGGACCGCCATATTCCTTGGGACATCGGACGCAGAGAAGATGCTCTGCTCCCAGGATTGGAAAGAGTTGAACAGGGAAGGTCTCTTTTCGCTCATACTCCTCAACCAGAGGGCTGACCTCCCTCTCGTAAATATCCCGGACCTTCTTCTGAAAATCTTTTTGCTCGTCATTCAGTTCATAGAGCATGGTTACCGTTTCCTCCCTTTATATAAAAACCTATGAATGGTTCTTTGTGTAAATGAGGTGCTTTTTGGACTATTTTTCCCCTCTTTGGCAAAGAGGGGGGGAGGGGAGATTTTATAAATCACAAATAACTCCATATTCTTTCCATCACTCCGTTCATATTATCAAAGACATCTCTGTCCGAAAACCTCAAAACCCTTAACCCCATTCCCATAAGAAGATCGTCTCTTGTTTTATCCTTTAACTTACCTGTCTCAGAATAATGTTGTCCACCGTCAAGCTCGATTACGAGATTAGCCTTTGGACAATAAAAATCAACGATAAACTTCCCAATAATCTTCTGGCGATAAAACGGATATTCTTTCAGTTGCTTTCTTCTCAATTTTAACCATAACGTCTTTTCAGCATCGGTCATATTTTTTCTGAGATGCTGAGATAGTATCCTCAACTGCTTATCATACGAAAGCACTTGTTCTTAAAATCCCCCTCAATCCCCCTTTGCCTGTCTATGACAGGGAAAAGATTACCAAAGAGGGAGGTTAATAATGATTATTCAATGTCTGTTCGTCTGGATTCCATTCTGCCATCGAAGAGGATCCTTATCCTTATCGACCTCGGTATTGGGGTTTTCTTTTCTCAATGAAGGCGCGAGCCCCTTCTTTCATATCTTCTGTGGCTGTCAGATTGGCCCATAGTTCGGATTCCATTTCCAGCCCCTGTGAAATCGAAAGGTCTCTTGCACGGTTGATTACTTTTTTTCCTGCAGCCACTCCCAATGGACCTTTCTCAATCATTCTTTCCGCAAGACTGATGGAAGCCTCCATACTCTTTCCCGGGGGGACAATCTTCTCGATGAGCCCAAGCGCAAGGGCCTCGGTTGCACTGATCATCTCTCCGGTAAAGACGAGTTCTTTCAGTTTGCCCAGAGGGAGATGGTATAAAGAACGGGCGATCCCTCCGTTTCCGGGAAAGACAGAGAGATTGACCTCGGGAAAACCGAATTTGGCGGTCTCCTCCGCATAACGGATATCGCAGCAGAGCGCCAACTCAAGTCCCCCTCCAAGGCAGAAACCATGGATGGCTCCGATCACCGGCCACTGAAAATTTTCAACGATTGAATAGATCTGGTGACTCCTGAAAAGACGCCTTCTTGCAGTGTCCGGAGTCAATTCTAAAAAGGTCTTGATGTCAGCTCCTGCAGCAAAGGCTTTCTCTCCGGCACCGTGAAGAATAACAACTCTGATCTCCTGTCTTCGGTCATCAAGCTCTTTGAATACCTCTGCGATCGCCTCTTTTGTCGCGGCATCCAGGGCATTCATTGTTGGATGATCCATGGTGACAATCGCAATCTGACCTTTGATTTCATAATGGGCAAGTTTTTGATCCATCTACTTCTCCTTTTTGCTTCCATCCGGATTATACTCATACCAACCCCGTCCTGTTTTTCGTCCGAGTTCTCCTAATTTCACTTTTCGCCTTAAGAGTTGTGGTGGATAATAGTGCAGGTCCTTGCTTTCCTCATAGATCGCAGTAAGTGCTCCATAAGAGACATCCAGGCCAACCAGGTCTCCTGTTTCAAGAGGGCCCATTCTCCTGCCAAATGCCAGACGGACACCTTTGTCAATATCCTCGACCGTTCCGATGCCCTGTTCTAAGAGACGAATGGCCTCTATGTAACCCACAAGATTGATCCGATTGAGTAAAAAACCTGGCACATCGCTCTCAACCCGGATAGGCACTTTGCCGACGGCATTAACGAAATCGACGCCTACCTTCATGGTTTCTTCAGAAGTTCTTACCCCTTTGATGACTTCCACAACCTCCATCATGGGCACAGGGTTGAAAAAATGTAGGCCCAGAACCTTTTCAGGTCTTTTGCTTATAGCGGCGATTTCGGTGATGGGGATGGCGGATGTGTTGGTGGCGAATACTGTTTGAGGGCCACAAACTTCGTCCAGCTTCTTGAAGATATCGTGTTTAATCTGCAATTTTTCAAAAACAGCCTCTATTGCCAGGTTTACCCCGGTTGCGTTCTTCCAATCTGTGCCGATTTGAATCCGTCCCATGATCGTTTCCAGAGGTTCTTGCAATTTCCCTTTCTCAATCAACTTGGATACGGACCAGGAGATATTTTTCAAGCCTCGATTCAAGATCTCCTGATCGATGTCAATCAGGGAAACCTGTATCCCAGACTGAGCGCAGACCTGAGCAATACCGCTTCCCATCAATCCTCCACCAACAATCAGTATTTTAGAAATAGCCATCTCTTCCTCCCTTCATCCCTCATCC
>VGSD01000440.1 GCA_016875155.1 Deltaproteobacteria bacterium
CCATAAGGGTTGAAAGCTGTCTACAGGAATCAGGTCCAAGCGCTGTGCCACATGCAGCCGGAGCTGACCTAATGCTGAACAGACGAGAGACCAGGAAGGGTCAGCGATCATGAGAATGACATCTCCATTCGTTGCCTCGAAACGCTTGATCATCTCTTGACGTTCGTAATCGCTGAAAAACTGCACAATATTGGAATCCAGCCCTCCATCTACGACTCTCATCCAGGTCATTCCCTTGGCGCCGAAACCGGGTACGATCTCCTTTGCATACTCATTTTGAAGAATATTCTTACTCAACCTCTCAGACTGGCCTTTCACATTGATTCCCTTAATACACCCGCCACGGTTGAGGATCTGTTTAAAAATGGAGTAGTTTGTTTTAGTGAAAATATCAGTGACATCCTTGAAGGTTATGCCAAACCTGAGGTCAGGCTTGTCGGAACCTGTGCTGTTCATAGCCTCCGTCCATGTCATACGTGGAAAGGGGCGAGGAAGCTGAATTCCACCGATCTGAAACATTCGAACTGTGACTTCCTCAAGAAGGGCATAAATGAATTCTTCATCAATGAATGAAGCTTCGAGATCGAGCTGAGTGAACTCCGGTTGTCGGTTTGGACGCAGGTCTTCGTCGCGGAAGCATCTGGCGATCTGGAAATACCTTTCCATACCGCCGACCATGAGAAGCTGTTTGAACAGTTGTGGGGACTGGGGAAGGGCATAGAAGTTTTTGGGATAATGCCTGCTTGGAACCAGGTAATCCCTTGCGCCCTCGGGTGTGCTCTTGGTCAGCATGGGTGTTTCAATCTCGATGAACCCCTGTGCGTCGAGATAATCCCGGATAACCTTGATGATGCGGTGTCTTTTAATGAGATGATCCTGCATCTTGGGCCGGCGAAGATCGAGATAGCGATACTGAAGCCTCAAGTCCTCAGCCACAGCCTCCTCACGTTTCAGATCGGCTCCATCCACCATGGACTTCTCCGATATTTGAAAAGGAAGGGTTTCGGCCCTGCTCAAAATGGTAAGGTCTTTGGCCACGACCTCAATCTGCCCTGTTACAAAGGAGGGGTTTTCAGTGCCCTCCACCCGTTTTGCCACCCGTCCGGCTACAAGAACGCAGAATTCATTTTTGAGAAATCCTGCCTTTGTACAAACGGTCTGGGCAGTAAACTCAGGGGTAAAGACTACTTGGACAATACCGCTCCGATCACGGAGGTGAATAAAGAGCAGGCCGCCATGGTCTCTCAGGGCATCCACCCATCCGGCAAGAGTCACTTCCTTTCCCACATCCGACAACGTCAGTTGTCCACAGGGGGAGCGGTCTCGGTATTCCATTTTGTCTTCCTTTACCCCGTTAGAAAGGCCCGCTGCTTGCCCCGTGCGAAGCTTGGCTTCTATCGGGGTACGATCTTTCTCGTTAGAAAGTTGAAAGCTTTCCAACGGGGTATACTGAAGGATTTTTGGATATCATTGATTAAAGCAGATAAAAAATAACACTGTCATAAAGATTGGTCAATAGAGTCGTGGGATAAATTTCGAAAACATTTATGTCGTAAAGAAACTGCAGGAATAGTGGTTCTTTCACTTTTTAAAGGAATTGGTTTGCTCGAGCCTATCTTTCAAGGTGACTTCGGGATGGTGATAGCGCTGGTAGTTGACCGTTTTTTTGCCATACTGGATGGCTTCCTGCGGACACCACTGAATACAAGCGAGACATTGTTCGCATCGGTGAAGCCATGAAGGTTTTTCATTTTTCATCTCGATATTTTCAGCAGAGCAAACTTTAAAGCAGATTTCGCAGCCATTGCATTTATCGTCCACCCAGAATTTCTTATCCATTTTAGGAACTTGCCGGAAAGACATCTTATAGAACCAGGAGAATAGGATATTCTGCCATGGAGGGCCTCTATCTACCTTTTTGCATTCACCCCTCAGGATAGAATGGGCAATCGCTTTTACTTTATCCTGTGCATTTCTGAAGAGGCGCTGTTGAATTTCCACTGGTCCCGGGCCTCCCCAGGGGATGTAATTGGAAGGCAGGACGATGGAGTAGCCTAAAGAGAGCGATAGCCCCCTGACTGACATTAACTTCTGTAATTGCAGAAGTGTTGCTGCTGGTTGACCGGCATTGACTGCCACAGCGAAGAAGTATGCCTCTGGTTTTGTCTTAAGATGACTGATAAGCTGGATGACGCGTGCAGGCAATCCCCAGATATGGACAGGAAAGATAATTCCCAGCCGGTCTGCTTCCACTTCAAAATCTCCTGACAAGGAAGGCATAAATTTTGGGGCAGCCGTTCCTAATTCCAAAGCCAATTGGCGCGCAATCCATAATGAATTGCCAGTGCCAGTATAAACAAATAGCTCTATTTCCATAAGTATAGTTCCCTTCTGGACGAAAAAATAAATCTGTTCCTTTTTACCACAAGGATATATAATTTCAAAGTTAAAATCAGCGTAATAAACATCATCCCAATTTAGGAGTGACCCTATGCAAAGGTTTGTTGATCGTGTTGTTTGGATCACCGGAGGCGGTAGTGGTATCGGCCGGGCTTTGGCCATAGAATTCGCGCGTGAAGGTGCGTCGGTAGCGGTGTCCGGTCGCCGTGTGGAGAAGCTCGCTGAGACTGTTGCCGCCATTGAACCGATGGGTGGACGGGCGCTTGCGATTCCGTGCGATGTCATGGATGAAGCATCCATTGCAGCAGCCGTTCACTGCGTGGTCGAAACATGGGGGAGGATCGACGTCGCAGTCGCCAATGCGGGCTATTCAGTAATGGGCCGGATTGAGGATCTCGGCCTTGAGTACTGGAAACGCCAATTCGATGTCAATGTGTTCGGGCTTGTGGCAACGGTACGCGCAGCATTGCCAGAGCTTCAAAAAACAGAGGGACGAGTTGTGCTGATCGGTAGTGTTGCGGGATTTGTTCCCTTTCCGAAGGGTGCTGTCTATGCAGCATCCAAGGCAGCTGTCCGAATGATCGGCGAGGCCCTGTCTGCAGAGCTTCGAGGCAGGGGCGTAAGTTGCACCACAGTACACCCAGCGTACGTCGAAAGCGACATCATTCGTGTTGACAATGATGATCGCTT
>VGSD01000441.1 GCA_016875155.1 Deltaproteobacteria bacterium
AAGGGGATGATGATGAAAAATAGGATAAAACCTCTGGATCTCAACCAGGCCACCTTCCTCTCGCTGAATCGAAAAAAACATAAGGTCGAAAAAACCTTCTTTGCCAACCCCTGGAAGAATGGGGGAACGATGACAGATTACTTTAACTCTCTTCCCGGAATCCTCGCTGGAAAAGATTTCAGGGAGGTGGTGGAACGAATCGCAAAGGCATTCCATCAAAAGAGAATGATCCTTCTTGGAATGGGAGCCCACCCCATCAAGGTTGGACTCAATCCCATTCTCATCGACTTAATGAAAAAAGGCATATTGAAAGGAATTGCAATCAATGGTGCCTGCCTGATTCACGATGTGGAGATTGCCATGACTGGCCACACCTCTGAAGAGGTGGATGAGGAGCTCTCTAGGGGAACTTTTGGAATGGTCAAAGAGACCCATGAAGCCATCAACCATGCCATTCAGGAGGGAGCTCAGAAAGGATGGGGCATCGGCGAGTCCATAGGTCGGAAAATCCTTTCCGGGAAATTTCGTTATAAACAACTCTCCCTTCTTGCCGCCGGCCAAAAACTGGGAATCCCGATCACTGTTCATATCGCCATCGGAACAGATATCAATCACATGGGACCTTCTGCAGATGGCTCGGCTATTGGGAAAGGGAGTCTCCAGGATTTTCGCTCTTTCGCCTCCCTTGTGGCTCAACTGGAAAAGGGGGTTTTTATCAATCTGGGTTCAGCCGTCATTCTTCCAGAAGTCTTTCTAAAGGCGCTTGCCCTTGCGAGGAATCTGGGACATCCCCTTATCAATCTCACCACGGTCAATATGGACTTCATTCACCATTACCGGCCTTCCCTCAATGTAGTCAAGAGACCCACCCTGAAAGGGGGAAAAGGCTACACCCTGATTGGCCATCACGAGTTGATGTTTCCACTTCTTGCCGCCGCCGTACTCGAAAAAATAAATAAGAGATACAAATGACACGAATTACAACGAATTTCACGAATAGAGCGGGATTTTGATTTATTCGTAACCATTCGTGGTATTCGTGGAATTAACTATGGAAATCAAATTTGAACGATACCATCTCCAATCTGACTTCCACTCCCCCCTCAAAGGGTTTGAGTCAGTCTCTGTCCCTACCGAAGTCCGGATCGATCCATTGACGAAGCGAAGAAGCCGGATCATTACCTGGGCCCTGCCTCCACAAGGGAAGTTTGACTTTTCTAAGATGGTCGAGGAGTCAAAGGGGTGTATTTTCTGTCCGGAAAACGTCCTTCTGAAAACACCTAAATTTCTAAAAGAGATTGTACCGGAAGGAAGAATCTCCAAGGGGAAGGCGGTCGGCTTTCCGAATCTCTTCCCCGCAGGAACCTATGCAAGTGTGATCGTCCTTGGCGAGGAGCATTTTCTCAATCTCCATGAATTTACGCCAGAGATCTATGTGGGAGGATTCTCCGCAGCCGCCCAGATCATTCAGAAGACAATGTCCTATGATTCCGACGCCCGCTTTTGGCAGATCAGCCAAAACTTTCTCCTCCCTGGAGGAGGCAGTATCCTTCACCCCCATCTTCAGGTCATCGGCGATCCCATCCCCACAAATGAGATGGAATGGTTGATCAATGGTTCTTCTTCCTATTACGAGAGAAACAAATCGCTTTACTGGAGTGATCTCGCACGGGCAGAAGAAAAAATTGGAGAAAGGTATATTACGACTATTGGAAAAGTTCATTGGTTCGTCGCTTTTGCTCCTATTGGCGCCAATGAAATCTGCGCTGTGGTGGAGGATCATGCTTCAATCACAACCCTCAGCGAGAAAGAGACGTTGTCCCTTGCCAAGGGAATTGTCTCCACCCTCAAATATTACTATGACCAAAATTTGAATAGTTTCAATTTGACCATCTACTCTTTCTCCGGAGAAGAATCACACCAACTTCTTCTCCGGATGATCTCCAGGACTCCCATCCAACCCTATTACCTAAATGATTGGACTTCCTTTGAGGCCCTCCAATCCGAACTGACATCCAACTTCTACCCTGAGGTGGTTTGCCGTGAAATCCGTCCCTACTTCTCCTGAGAGGGTGGCCTCCATTGACATCGGAACCAATACCATCCTCCTGCTCATTGCGGAAGTCCGCCGGGGAAAGCTGAACACGCTTCTTGATAGAGAGACCATTGTCCAGCTGGGGGAGGGAGTTCACAAAACCGGAGTTCTTTCGGAAGGAGCAATGCAGAGGGGATTCCAAACGCTGAAGGAATATTTAAAACAGTGCCGGGAAATTGGGGTTGAAAAAATCTTTGCCGCCGGTACGAGTGCCCTGAGAGAGGCAAAAAACTCTGACTTATTCCTTCAGAGGGTTAAAGAAAACTACGGCCTTTCCATAGATGTCATTTCCGGCGAAGAGGAGGCTTGGCTCTCCTTTTTGGCTGTTGCCAAAGACCTGAACGATAGGGAGAGGTCGTTCCTGGTCGTGGACGTTGGAGGAGGAAGCACGGAACTTATCCATGGAAAGGATAATGAGATCCTCCAATGGACCAGTCTTCCGCTTGGGATTGTCCGATTTTCAGAAAGGTTTCTTCTTTCTGATCCAGTGAAAGAGGCGGAATGGAAGGTTATGGCCGAGGAGATTCGAAAGCAACTCTCACGTTTTTCTTTTCCCAGAGAACCCTTATCGATGATTTCAATCGGAGGAACAGGAACGGCGTTGGCATCCGTGGAGCTCGGGCTTGAGAAATTTATTGCTGAGAAGATACACCGATTTGTTCTGACAAGAGAGGCTCTCCGAGACCAGCTGGCACTTTATCGCTCGAAGACTTTCGAAGAAAGAAAAAAGATCAAAGGACTTCCGCCCTCTCGGGCAGATGTCATTCTCGCAGGCGGGACGATTCTCTATCTCATCATGGAAGCGTCTGAATGCTCATCCTGTATGGTCAGCACCCATGGAGTGAGATACGGGTTGTTATATAAGGAAATTTCAGATTTGGTAACACTTTAGCTGTTTGAAAATCTTTGTAAAATCCCTCCCGACCTCCCTTTGCCAAAGGGAGGAGATAGGGGTTTCCCCCTTTGGTAATCTTTTCCCTCGTAGAAA
>VGSD01000442.1 GCA_016875155.1 Deltaproteobacteria bacterium
AAAACCAACAGCCATCAAAACAAAGGTCATTCCATTGACCACACCGTAGACAAAAACTTCCACAGAGGTCGCCCCTTTAAAGAATACTCATCTAAAATAACTTCATCGCTGTAAAGCAGGCCATTAGGCTTACTCATTGCAAGGCTGAAGCCTTGCCCTACCAAAATATCATTAGCTATTTTTTGCTTTTAGTTTAGGCTTGGTTGAAAATTAGGCTGGATTTTATTATGATTTATTCAACGTGTCAAGATAATTTGTCCGGATAATTTGTCCGGTGTTGAATGAAGTTTTTTCTATGATTTAAAAACCTTATTAAACGGGGTAAACAGCCAATGGAGGTCATCGATTTTCATACCCACTATGTCAAAAAAGACTTTCTCAACCCGACCTGGCGCAATTACTTAGAGTCTCTCAATCCAGAGTTCTATGCCAGAATAGAGGAATACAGTCACCGTCCCGAACTGGTTGTCTCCCATTTAAAATCTCAGGGGGTCAAGTATGCTGTTGTCCTGGCTGAAGTCGCTCCGGCGACCAGCGGCAACATCCCCACAGAAGTGGTCATCGAATTCTGTCGGGGCCAGGAGATGCTCATCCCCTTTACCTCGATCAACCCGAACATCCATGGGGATATGGTGGAAAGGCTTGAAGATCAAGTTAAACATGGAGGAGTCAGAGGTATCAAGTTCCTTCCCTCTTATCAATTCTTTTATCCTAATGAAGCAAGGCTCTATCCACTCTATCAAAAAGCTCAAGAACTGGGGATTCCGGTGCTCTATCACATCGGGACGTCTATCTTCAAGGGGACAAGGCTGAAATATTGTGATCCGATCCACCTCGATGATGTGGCAGTTGATTTCCCCGACCTTAAAATTGTCATGGCTCACTGCGGAAGGAGTTTCTGGTATGACAAATGTTTCTATCTCTCCCGGCTTCATAAAAATGTCTATATGGATATCACGGGATTGCCGCCTCAAAATCTTCTCAACTACTTTCCGGAACTTGAGAAGAACGGCGAGAAGGTCGTATTTGGCTCCGATTGGCCTACCATGCCAGGCGGCATAGCGAAGAATGTTGAAACCATAAAATCCCTGCCGCTCAAAGATCGTACGATTGAAGCCATCCTTTATAAAAATGCGGAAAAGATACTCTTTGAATGACGGGATGTAGCACCGTCGAGCGGGTCAACTGGAGGAAAGCATGGAATTCATATCCAATGGTTACTGTTTTGCGTGTGGTGAAAAGAATCCGCACGGATTAAAGATGAAGTTTCAGGTTGACCCGGAGAAACAGGCGATCCAGACCGTATTCACAGTTGACCCCACCTACCAGGGGTGGGATGGGGTTGTCCATGGCGGGATCATCTCCACCCTTCTGGATGAGACAATGGCCAATCTGGTGTATCATTTAGGATTCAATGCGATTGCGGCATCCCTGGAAGTCCGATTCAGACATCCTACTCCGATTCTTCAGCCCCTGCAGATTACTGGAGAGATCACTGAGGTCCACAAGAAATTGGTGAAAGCCAAGGCAAGTCTCAAGAAGGAAGATGGGACATTATTGGCAACCGCCACTTCCAGCTTCGTCAGGCAGGGGCCGTAAGACACTTATCTTAGTCGAAGGAATTCCAAGAAGTTCAAGCCGAGGATTTTCTTTTGGTCTTCTTTTGAGAGGCCTGATTCCTCCATCTCCTGAAAGTACCTCTGGGGACGAACCAACGGATAGTCCGACCCGAAAACAATCTTCTCCACACCCACGATCTCTTTTGCCACTCCATAGATCTTCTTAGAATAGAGAAAGGGAGAGGCGGCTGTATCGTAGTAGACATTCCTCATCGCCTTCGCCACCTCAGGCATCAATTCATAGAAAGGAAGCCCCCCACCCCAGTGGCCCAGCAGAATCGGAAGAGAAGGAAAGTTAAGGGCAAACTGGTAGAAGATCTCCAAAGGGGTTGTTCCCTTTCCAGGGTAAGAATGGCCCAGATGTTCATTGGTATGGAGAAGAACGGGGATCCTCTTCTGTTCCATCTCTCTGAAAATGGGCTTCATCACCTCGATATCCCGAAGGGTCATCTCTCGATGGTAGAGGGCAATCTCCCCTACCCCCTTTGCCCCATTCTTTATTCCTCGCTCCAATTCCTTGCGAGACCATTCCGGGTCTGAATAGAGGAGAAGGATGAAGACGATTAACCGGTGGGGATAGCGTGAGGCGGAATCGAAGAGGTATTGATTATGGAGAGAACAGAGTTCCGGTTCGCTCCATGGAAAACCGCAGATCACGGATTGTGCGATTCCAGCCTCGTCCATTGAGGCAAGCAGATCCTCTGCTCCGATGAGCCTTGCTTTGTGATTGGTATAAACGGAAGAAAAATTTCTGTCCTTCTGACAGAAGGCCTCCCTGTTCTTTCTCACTTCATCAGGGAAGATGTGGGTATGACAGTCAATGATCATGGTTTTCCTTTGGTAAAACCATAGTGGCCGATGGGTTTTCCAAGACTCCAGTACTCCCGTGAACCCGGACAGAAGGTGAATGGAAGGGCTTTCAGGATATCGATCTTCCCTTTTTCATTCTCCACTTCCTCGTTCACATGAAGGGCAATGATCTCACCAAGAAAAAGATCGTGGCTTCCGAGAGGGATGATCTGTTTTACTTTGCACTCCATCTGAACCGGGGATTTATCAATCAATGGCGCCTTCACTTTTTCTGCAGGAACGACTTTCCAACCCGTCAGATCGAATTTATCCGTCCCTCTTCCAGAGACCACGCCGCAAGCATCCACTCCCCTGATCATCTTCTCTGTGGGAAGATTGACCACAAATTCTCCGGTCCTTTTGATGCATTCATATGAATAGCGTTCTGGCCTAATGGAGATGCCGATCATCGGAGGCTCGGAATTGACCACTCCTGCCCATGCCAGCGTGATGATGTTCGGTCTTCCTTTCTCATCCACACAGGCGACCAGGACAACCGGTGTGGGAAAAAGTAAGGGTGTCAATGGAAGACTCTTTCGTCCCATTCTTCTCCTCCTTCAGGACAACAAGCCTGCTATAGAAAAAGGCTCACATCCCCTTTCCCTTTTCGG
>VGSD01000443.1 GCA_016875155.1 Deltaproteobacteria bacterium
TCCTCCAACTCAACTCCTTTTTTAGTTCTTTGGTCTCTTCATAATTCTTCCAGATGGCCTGCCAGGTCAACCGGGGCGGGATCGTCAGCCACCTAAAGCGCAGACCCATATCCTCAAGGATCACTTTCTGAACCAGGTCATAGAGCCCCAACCTGCAGGGAGGCCCGCTTCCAACCATCACAATCGTATCGGCTCCCATCTTCAGGGCCTCGATGAAATTTCCAAGGATGACCTTAAAGGGCAGACAGATGCATTCGTTGGAGTTCTGAACGCCAAGGGTGAGTGTTCTTCGGCTGGTTTCAGGTGGAACGATGTAGGGGATTCCGGAGGTCTCTGCAATCGCCTTGCAGAAGATGTGCATGGTACCCAGGTGAGGAAAGGTGACTTTCATCCATGTTGACCTGCAACCTTTTTCTCTTTTGAGGGAGTCTCGTCACTGCGGCTTTCGACCTTTTCTTTCCAGGCTTCCTCTGCCATCTTCCGGTAGGTTTTTGAGTAAGCCTCAATGGCTGGAGACAGTTCTGTAAAAAATCCATCTGCTCCTTCATGGGTAAAGTATCTGGCAAATTTTAATGCAAACTCTTTCCCGTGCTCTGGATGATCGATCAGGGGACAGTTGATGAACAGGTTTTCCGAAAATGGTTGTCTGGAACGCATCTCTTTGAAAAGAGGAGAGTTAAGGGCATCCATCAAAGATTTTTCCTTGATGTTGTCATAAGCGAAATGGCAAAAGACACAAGGCTCCAGATCGCCACGGGCATTGACATGGAAATATTTTCTTCCTCCGGCAATGCATCCCTCGGTCAGGCACCCGTCATTCCAGAAGTCCACCATGAGCAGAGGCTTGGTCGCCCTGAAATGGACAAACCGTTCCCGTATCCACGCCCTCTGCTCCGGAGTCGCCATCAGGTTGAGGTCTGCGTTACGTCCAATCGGGATATAATGGAAGTTCCAGAGGAAGATGCATCCTTTCTCCACGAGAAAATCAACAAAGGCATCGCTTCCGATGGTCTCCGAATTGAGTTTGGTCTGGGTCGTGGAAATGGCAAAGAAGATTCCTGCTTTTTTGAGTAAGTCCATCACGTGGACCACATGGTCAAACCGCCCTTTTCCTCTCCGTGCGTCGGTCTCTTCTCGGAGGCCCTCGAGGCTGATCGCTGGAACGACATTGCCTAATTCGACGAACCGTTCGACCATCTTCTCATCGATCAGGGAACCGTTCGTATAAACCTGGAAAATCGTATCCTGGTGTTTCTCAAAGAGGTCGAAAAGGTCTTTTCTCAGAAAGGGCTCTCCGCCGGTGATGATCACTAAGTAAATTCCCATCTCTTTGCATTCTTCAATGAGGCGGTCGACCACCTCGAAAGGAAGTTCTTCCTGGGTCGGATAAGAACCCGAATAACAGCCGAAGCAATTGAGATTGCATCGCATCGTGGGACTGATCAACATCGCATTGGGGGGTTTAAAACCCCTCTCTTCTTCAAATGCCTTTCGGCGGTTGGTGCCCACCAGAAGCTGGTTGATGATGAAGTTGGTGATGATCTTCTTCCGGTGAAGAGGGTGGGTCTCGTTCAGGAGCCTTCTTGCAATGGTCAGAGCTGGATGATCGGTTTGGAAGAGAGTTCGGATCCAGCGGATCTTCTCACGATAAGCTTCTTTCTGCGGGATCTTCTCAGCCAGATAGGTCAGGCGGATTAGATTTTCCTTTGAAGCGCTGGCCAGAAGAGAAAGGGCGGTCGTTGTAAATTTTGATATGGAATAAAATTTCGCCTTTTGATAAAGATCCATGTTTCACCACAACAGACTTCGAAGATAGAGTTTACAGACGAGCCAGGTATCGGTCACAGGTCTGAAATGGCTGGAGCTCGTACCATCCACCTTTGGAACATTTATAGGAATGGATAACACACCAAACCCCTTTTTGCAAGCCATGATCAGGAGCTCCAATTCCGTTTCAAATCCATTGGTGGTCAGCGAAATTCCTCTTAAGATTTTTGTGCGGATCAGTCGGAATCCGGACTGGCTGTCCGTGATATCGGCGTGGCAGAGCCGTGAAACAGCCTTCACTCCCAGACGATTCCAGAACCGTCTCAGCCAGGTCATCCGCTGGAAATCTCCTGCCCGTGAACCAATCAGGAGATCGGGTTGAACCTTCTGCAAAACCTCGAGGAGGAATGGAACCTCCGAAGGGTCATGTTGACCATCTGCATCAAGGGTGATGATGACCTGATAATCTCTCTCAAGAATATATTGAAAGCCTGTACGCAGAGCGGCTCCTTTGCCGAGATTACGGGGATGTTTCAAGAGATGGGCTCCAGATGCCTTGGCTATCTCCTCTGTATGATCCATGGAACCGTCATTGACGACGATAGTATCCAAACCAAGAGACTGCACCTTCTCCAGAACAGGGCCGATCGTTTTTTCGGCATTATAGGCAGGGATGAGGATACAGGTTTTATCCAATAAAACCCTCCTTTATGGTTCCAAACTCAAAATCATCAAAGAGTCGGATCATTCGCTCTTCCGTGGTTTTAATCTTTCCATAACAGACGAATCGTTTAACCCATGGGAGAGGGATGGATGGAGTTTGAGAATCGAAATCAGACGGATGGCAGAAGATGACTGCACGGTGACCTTCACGGTTGTTTTGAAGAATCCTTTTCTTAATACTTCGGTAGGGAAAGGTCCTCAATCCCCATCCACCTCCGATGGGAAAGTTTCCGAGGAGAGAGGGCATGACCAAGGGAGGGTATTCCCTGATTTGGCCATAGGAGGTAGATAAGATGTGCGGGGTGATTGGAGCATTGGGAATTCCAATGAACCGAAGCGGAGCGATGCTCGAGTCATAGAGAAATCCATTCTGGGCCAGAAGGCCAAGTGCCCAGTAGGAGTCTCTCTTTCCTTTGCAGATCGACCATTCAGGTGCCCGGTAGCCGATCACCTTTTCTCCAGTCATCCTTTCAATCAGCCCCTTTGATCTTAACAGATCCGAGAGGAATTCCTCTTCGGTCTGTTTGTATACCTGAAGGTGATCATACCCATGTGAGGCAATCTCATGATCCTGCCCATGAATCATTT
>VGSD01000444.1 GCA_016875155.1 Deltaproteobacteria bacterium
TGATAGGAGTAAGTGTGGGTTGATGAAAAAACTTGGAATTATTGAAACAGTGAGAAGGTAAGTGACGATTAATATTTTTAAGACTGTTTAGAGAATCGAATTCTGTAAAAGAGACGTTTAATTCTTTCATGAAGGATGTTCAGTTGGACCGGGTAGAACCTGAGCTAAAGAAAGTGCGGTGTTTTCGATGTGGTCGCATGATGGTTTTCGAAAAATTCTATGGTCTCCAAGAGCATTTCTTTGGATGGCGATGTATTTATTGCGGGGAGATTGTGGATCAGGTGATCTTGGAGAACCGTTTTGAGCGGAAGCATTGATTTCTCATTATGAAGTCCGTAAAAATAGGGGTTGAGAAAAGTGAAACGGATTCCCGATCTCATGATGGGATGTTAACCATTGTTCAAACTAATTGATCCCCCAAAGGCTAAAAGAGAGGGATTATGATTGTGAAATGTACGGGTTCTGACTTTGAGGTGATTTTCGAAATCATCAATGACGCTGCACAAGCCTACAGGGGAGTGATACCGGCAGAATGCTGGCATGAACCATATATGTCTAGAGAAGAACTAAAGCACGAGATTGAGGACCGGGTTTGCTTCTGGGGATTTGAGGACGAAGACGCCTTGATCGGGGTCATGGGGATTCAGGACAAAGGGGATGTGACTCTCATTCGTCATTCGTACGTGAGATCAAATGAAAGGAATCAGGGAATAGGGACCCGCTTGTTGCGCTTCCTTGAGTCCACCACAGATAAACCGATACTGATTGGAACATGGGCCGATGCATCCTGGGCCATAGACTTCTATAAAAAGAACGGCTATCGACTTCTTCCCGAAGAAGAGAAAAATCGATTGCTGAGAAAGTACTGGAAGATCCCTGAGCGACAGGTGGTAACGTCCGTAGTACTGGGAAACAAGAGATGGACAGGTCCGACAAGCCACTAAATTGAATGGAGTGATCTTAAATGACTAATTGCATCATGACGAATCTTATGGGGCTTTTGTGCTATGGACGGAAAAAGACAGCCTAAAATTTTCTATGGCTATATTGTGGTTATTGCTGGGTTTCTTATCCTGATGTCAATGTATGGCACACTGTATTCCTTCGGCGTCTTTTTTAAATCAGTGCTGAAGGAATTTGGGTGGACAAGGGCGATGACCTCAGGAGCCTACTCCCTCTGTTTTCTACTCAGTGGGGCTGTTGCAATTGCGACCGGGAGGTTAAATGACAGGTTTGGTCCAAGGATAGTCATGTCATGCGCTGGCTTACTACTGGGTTTAGGTTATTTCTTAATGTCCAAGATAAGTACAATCTGGGAGCTCTATCTGTACTTTGGAGTAATCGTAGGTATGGGCATGAGTGGAGGTATTACCCCATCACTTTCTACAGTAGCCAGGTGGTTTGTTAAGAGAAGAGGACTAATGACTGGCATTACGATTGCTGGTGTAGGCACCGGCACACTGGTTATGCCTCTAATGGCTAACAGGCTTATTTCAATTTATAGTTGGCGAACTTCCTTTACCATCATTGGCATTATTATCTTCCTATTAATTGTGGGGCTATCCCAATTCTTAATACGGGATCCAGGGAGAAAGGGCTTATCGCCATACGGTTCAGAGACAGTAGTGGCAGAAAGGCCGAATTTAGACTTGACAGGTCTATCTCTTCGAGAAGCAATTCGCACAGCACAATTGTGGATTCTTTTTGTCCTCTATGTCTGTGCCGGTTTCTTTGTACAAGTCATCATAGTCCATATTGTCATCCATGCTACTGAACTGGGAATTTCACCGGTGAGTGCTGCTTCTGTTTTATCAATTGTCGGTGTTGGAAGTCTTGTTGGCAGGGTTATAGGAGGGGGTGTTTCTGACAGGTTTGGGAACAAACCGACGATTACAGCGGCCCTTATTTTAATGGGGACCGGGTTCATCTGGCTTTTAGTAGCCAGAGATCTGTGGATGCTTTATATATTTGCTACTATTTTCGGATTAGCCTATGGTGAGATATTATGTATGATGTCCCTATTGCCAGCTGAGCTATTTGGGCTCAGAAGTCAGGGGGCGATTTTAGGGATAATTATGTTTGCAAGTACGATTGGGGGCGGTATGGGGCCGGTTGTGGCAGGAAGGATATTTGATATCACCGGCAGCTATTGGATCGCCTTCGTGATCTGCATTGCATTATCTGTTGCCGGATTGATCATGGTTATATTTATCAAACCTGTTCCCCGCCGGGCAATCCTGCAGCAGTGAGAAAAGAAGAAAGTAACCTTTCAATATTGGCACAGCAGTTTGGGGAAAAGGTAGCCGGTCTTGTCATTTTGATCTTTGGAGAGAAGTAAAAGGACTACCCCCAGCGCCAGAGGGCAATGATGAGGGTGATGAGGAAGACGAAGATCAGATTCATGTAGGCCATGAAGTAAAAGACTTTTTCATGTGAAGCCTTCTCCATTTTCGCACTTACCGAAAGTAATTCTCCGACCAGGGGCATCTGAAAGATCTTCTCCTCTCCGTGAGGGGCTGTTTTCAGTGCCTCTGTCAGGTCGTTTCCTGCCAGATGCTTTCTCACGTGATTCCCCTCTACCCAGAGCTTGCTTGAACTGACATCATAGATTTTCCCTTTGTAGGCAATGTAAGCAGGCCTTTTCTCGCTTCCATCAAAACGGGAGAGATCTTCCGGGGTGTATTTCGTTTTTTTCTCAAGCAGGGGTTGGGCGATTTTTTTCCTCAATTTAGGTCCGATCACAAAGGTGACGGTGGCCGCGGAGCTGACCATAATGAAAAATAGAAGGATCTTGATACCCAGCAAGGCTCCGAATCTCGTCGTGTAGAATGCCTCCCAGGTTGGAATCCGTCCGATGGTGAGGGGCACGCCGGTTGCAGAAAGAAGGATGATTCCAAGCCATCCAAGAATCAGCTCTCCTTTCGGGAGCCCCTTTGCCGCATAGGCTGGTTTCAGGAGGATATGGACATAGAGAATTGTTCCGAACCAGGCGATGGCGGTGAGGAGGTGGAGGTAGCCGATGATTAGGCGGACGACTTTTTGAAAAGGTTTCAGGGGTCTGTAAAGTCCTTTC
>VGSD01000445.1 GCA_016875155.1 Deltaproteobacteria bacterium
AGTAAAAGAGAAATCATATCTCTTGACATCCTTATTAAGATTTCCGGAAAAGCGGGCGATGAGTTCTTCTTTCCTCTTCTGAATGGATTCAACATGAGGAATGAGAATCCTTTCTGCATTCGTGGCAAAGGCGGGTTGATAACCCATACCCCCTGGAAACTGTTTAAACGCTTTTAGGGGTTGGAGTTGAACAGGCTCGGTCGTAGCAAGGCTGGAATATATGGCAATAAGAAGACCTTCTGCACCGCGAATGGGCTCTCCACCCAGAATGATCTCATCCCGGCGGATTTCGCAGGGTTCTCCAAAAGCCTGAAAATGAAAGGCGTTTTCCTCGTGTCTCGCCGGAATCGCTTCTTCAAGCTCTTGAATTGGGCGCGCCCAGGTTTTTTGAAGATAGTCTTTTTGAATTTGAAGAATTTTTTGAGTCATGAGGGTGATATAAGGTAGGAAAGCAACTAAATTGGGAATCTTGATTCAACCTGCTTTCTCCATTCGTGCATCTCTTTCATCTGAGACTCTAAACTTGTGAGTCGTCTATCTAACTCAGAGAAGGAAAGTTTTACAAGGGCACGAGTTTCCAAATGCTGCCGTTCATTCTCTACCTCCATTCGATCCAGTCGCTGAACGATTCCAACATGCCCCTCCGCTAATAGTTTTATTTGGTCCATCAATCCTTCAGAAACAATATGGAATTGATGGATGATCCGCTCCTCAATGGTTTTAAATTTCTCATCCTGACGCTTTTCATATCCTGTAAATATCTCTTCCAGATCCTTCCGTTTAAGAACGCTTTCTTCCATCTTCGTTTACTCCTGATCCCTTATAACAGAGGAAAGTCATTATAAGCTATTCAATACCTATCAAAAAAATCATCATCCTGTCAAATGATTTATCGGTGAGGCTCGATAACCACCTTGATCGAATCTTGGGCTTCCATGACGAACTTAAACCCTAAACCTGTCTCAGCAAGAGGAAGCCGATGGGTAATCATTTCTTTTAGCGGTAAATGATGCGTCTTGATCAATTCAATGGCCTGAAGAATGTCGGCTGGAGCTCCTCCATAGGTTGGAAGAAGGGTAATCCCGTCATTCCAGAAATCGAAAAATGGAAATGAGATATCAACTCCTGGTTGAAGGAGTCCGAAACATAAAACCGTCCCTCCCCTGTCAACAGTTAAGAGTCCTTGTCTGTAAGCCGGGAGGCTTCCGGCACAGACGATTACCAGATCAGCCAACCGCCCATGGTTGACCTGACGAACCCTTTCAGGGCTCACTTCATCTGCTGAGAGAACCTCATCTGCCCCGAACCGTTTGGCTGAATTCAATCGAAACGGATTGATATCCGAAGCAATGATCTTCCCTGCACCCGACGCCTTTGCCAGTGCGATATGAAGAACTCCGGAAATTCCACTCCCGATGACAAAGACGCTCTTACCGGGTTTGAACTTTGCCAGTCTCTGTCCTCTGAGAACGCAGGCTAATGGTTCAATGAAGACCCCTTCCCCGAAAGAAATCATTGGGGGCAATATGAATGTTCCCCGGTCCACATTGATCCTTGGTACACGGATATATTCCGAAAAACCTCCCGGATCAAAGTTAGTTGTTCGAAGAGTATCGCAAACCGTATGATGACCATTCAGACAATAACGGCAGGTATTGCAGGGAACGTGATGGGAAACAAAAACCCGATCATTGATTTTATATTCTAGAACCCCCTTCCCTACTTCAACAATTTCTCCGGCAATCTCATGACCGAGCACCCGGGGTGCCTTCTTAATCCGATACCACTCCATCACATCGCTGCCGCAGATTCCGCAGGCCATCACTTTGACCAATAATTCCCCGGAACCGATGGTCGGAGGCGGAATCTCCTCCAGCCTCACATCCCGGTTGTTATAATACATGGCCACTCGCATCCTGGTTTTCATGTCCAGAGTTCGGAGAAATAGCAAAAAGACTTCGAACTATTTCCTGTTTTTCCCTTGCTTAAAGACTTCGTTCGCTTCTTTAACGGATGCTTTTTTGTGGATGATGGCGCGCAGGGCTTTGATCATCGCTACTGGGTGCTCGTTTTGCCAGATATTCCGCCCGAGATTGACTCCGATGGCACCCCTTTCCATTCCGTCATGAACGAACTCGAAAACCTCTAAATCTGTATCTACTTTGGGTCCACCTGCCATCACAACAGGAACAGGGCAGCCATGAACCACCTTATCAAAGTTCTCGCACCAGTAGGTCTTCACAATCCTTGCACCCAATTCAGCGGCAATTCGGGAACTCAGGGCAAGATACCGGGCATCCCTCTTTTCTAATTCCTTTCCCACTGCAGTCACAGCCATCACAGGGATGCCATACTTTTCGCCCTCATCTACCAGTTTCGCAAGATTGAGAAGGTTCTCTTTCTCGTGCTCGCTTCCAACAAAGATGGAAATTCCTACAGCCGCCACATTGAGACGAATGGCTTCCTCCATTGAAGTCGTTAGACCTTCGTCCGAAAGGTCTTTACCAACCATGCTCGTTCCACCTGAGACTCTGAGGATAATGGGCTTGGTATTTTCTGGATCAATCGAGGCGCGAAGCACCCCTCTCGTCACAAAGAGGGCATCGCAATAGGGAAGCAAGGGCTTGATCGTCTCGCCGGGTTTCTCCAACTTCCGGGTGGGTCCCTGAAAATATCCATGATCAATCGGCAAAAATAGACAATGCCCATCCGATTGAATCAACTGCGCCAAACGATTCTTCATTCCCCATTCCATGGTTTACTCCTTCGGATAGTTCGGAGTAATTTAGTTCGCCTGCCCGCCGAACAAGTTGTCTGGCAGGCGGGGAGATCGGAGATTTTTTATTTCTCCGAACCCTGAACTCCGAACTCCTAACTTTTGAGGATATACTTCACCACCAAATCTCCAACCTCGGAGGTGCTGTAACCCATTTTCCCGGCGTTTAAACTCTTCACATCCTTCTTAACCACCTTCATGATTCCTTCCTCGATGTTTCGTGCTGCCTTTTCTTCACCAAGATTTTCGAGCATCATCTGGCATGCTGCAATGGCTGCAAGAGGGCTTACGAC
>VGSD01000446.1 GCA_016875155.1 Deltaproteobacteria bacterium
ATCTTTCGGCTCATGCTCAAACATTTTTATAGACAGAGGAGGCAAATTTCTGTTATATAAATTAAAATTCCATTGGTGGAGATAGAGGGATGTTTCATATCGCCGATCCAAAGGATATCAAGGCAGGAAAGTATACGGATGTCTATTTCACAAGGACAATGGAAGTCCTCAAGGCGAAGAAGGCTGACAAATGGGTGAGGGCAGAGTTCATCGCCAAGCGGTTTCCAGAGGACTACAATTGGGGAGTCCTGGCAGGGATCGAGGAGGTGGTTTATCTGATCAAGGACCTCCCCATTAAAGTAAGGGCGATGAAAGAGGGGACGATCTTCCGGGCCTATGAACCGGTGATGGAGATCGAAGGGATGTATACGCAATTTGGCCTCTATGAGACTTCGATCCTCGGCCTCCTCTGTCAGGCTTCTGGTGTGGCTACCAAGGCGGCCCGCTGCAAAAAGGCGGCAGAAGACCGGAGGGTCATCAGTTTTGGAGCGAGACGGATCCATCCGGCCATTGCACCAATGGTGGAACGGAACGCCTTTATCGGAGGATGTGACGGCGTTGCTGTCGTCAAGGATGCCGAGATGATTCATGAAGAACCCTCCGGGACCATGCCCCATGCTCTGATCCTGCTCATCGGCGATACCGTGGAAGCGACCAAAGCCTTTGATGAGGTGATCGATCCAAAAGTCAAACGGGTTTCCCTGATAGATACCTTTAATGATGAAAAGGTAGAGGCCATCCGTGTGGCAGAAGCCCTAGGCAAAAAACTTTTTGCCATCCGGCTCGACACACCGAGCTCAAGAAGAGGAGATTTTCAAAAGATCATCGAGGAGATCCGCTGGGAATTGAATCTCAGAGGGTTTGGCCATGTTAAGATCTATGTTAGCGGCGGATTGGATGAGAAGCGCATCCTAAGCCTGAACCCTGTTGTGGATGCTTATGGGGTGGGAACTTCCATTACGAATGCCCGGTCTATTGACTTAGCGATGGATATCATCGAGATCGAGGGAAAGCCGCTGGCGAAAAGGGGAAAGATGTCCGGCTCGAAGAGTGTCCTCCGGTGCTCGAAATGTTTTCAGGACAGGTTGGTTCCCTATCAGCCAAGAAAGAATTCGTCCAGCAGAGGGCTAAATCGATGCTCCTGCGGGGGACGTTATCAGGAAATGCTTCTCCCCCTCATCCAGAATCAAAGGGTTCTTCAAGATTTGCCCACACCCCAGGCCATACGAAAATATGTCCTGCAACAGTTACCACACTTCGATCTATAAGAGATTTCTGAAAAATCCCAGAAATCTCTAATCAGAGAGCGAAAGATAGTTTTTCAGAGCTATCTATAAATTTTATTCTCCATCCGACCGGGACGGCTCACGTAAAGAAGAAGGGAAGGGGATATGAAGGAGGCCATGCTTTACAATCCTTTGGAAGAAGGAAAGGTCCAATGTTCCCTTTGCAGCCATCGATGTGTCATCTCACCTCTTAAGAAGGGGATCTGTGGGGTCAGGGAGAACAGAGAAGGGAAACTCTTCAGTCTCGTTTTCGGGCAAGCCATCTCCATGCGTCCCGATCCCATTGAAAAGAAACCCCTCTTCCACCTGTTACCCGGATCGTCTTCCTTCTCGATTGCCACCGTGGGATGCAACTTCCATTGTCTTCAGTGCCAGAATCATGAACTCTCCCAAATGCCGGTTGAAGAAAAGAGGATTGATGGATCTGTGGTTCCACCGTCCGAAATCGTCTCCCTCGCCAAGGAATATCGATGTCAGTCCATCTCTTACACCTATACCGAGCCAACGATCTACTTTGAATATGCCTATGAGACCGCAGCACTGGCAAGTCATGAAGGAATCAGGAATATCTTTGTCACCAATGGCTATATGACCGAAGAGGCGTTGAGGACGATTCAACCCTATCTCGATGGGGCCAATGTCGATTTGAAGAGTTATCAGGAGAAGTTTTATAAGGAAGTCTGTGGCGCAAAGCTTCAACCTGTTCTGGAAAGCCTGAAGTTGATGAAGGAGATGGGGATCTGGGTGGAGATTACCACTCTGGTCATTCCCACCCTGAACGATACAGAGAGAGAATTCGAAGAGATCGCCCAGTTCATTCTGTCATTAGGGGCGGAGGTTCCATGGCATCTCTCCGCCTTCTATCCCACCTATAAGATGCTCAACCTTCCGAGAACTTCGGCCACAGCCCTTCACCGGGCAAGAGAGATCGGGGTGAAGGCAGGGCTTCGATATGTTTATTGCGGCAATATTCCAGGACAGGGAGGGGAAGATACCTTCTGTCCCCAGTGTGGACGAAACGTAATTGAGAGAATGGGTTTCAGAGTGGTTAAAAATGATGTCGTGAGAGGGGAATGTCGGCATTGCCACGGGAAAATTGAGGGCATCTGGCAATAGTTGGGGGAGATGTATTCAATCAGTATGACAGGAGATCATCATCAGAGAGTGATTTGGGCGATCGGGGGTGGCAAGGGTGGAAGCGGAAAGAGTTTTATCACCACCAATATCGGGATCTGTCTTTCACGATTAGGTGCCCGAGTTATCCTCATCGATGCGGATTTGGGGGGAGCGAACCTCCATACCTTTTTAGGCGTTCTTCCGTCGGCCCCCTCTCTCTCTGACTTCATCAAGAAGAGGGTCTCCCATCTCCAGGATGTGCTCATTCCTACTGGAGTTCCGAATCTTCAACTTCTGACAGGAGCACAGGACCTTCTCAATGCAGCCGATGCAAAGAGTGTTCAGAAAAAGAAGATTCTGCGTTCCATTAAATCGCTGGAGAGCGATTATATCCTGGTTGACCTGGGCGGAGGCAATACGCTGAGCGTTCTGGATTTCTTTTTAATGTCGGACGGAGGCATTCTGGTGGTGACACCCGAACCCACTTCCATCGAAAATACGTATCGGTTTCTAAAGAGCGCTTTTTATCGAAGGCTAAGACAGGCGGTTTCTTCTTCTTCCGTCAAGGGGCTGATCGATGAAGCCCTAGATGGAAAGAACGAGGCGGGCATTCGGACTCCCTTTGAGCTCCTGAGAGAAGTAAGACGCATCAGCGAAGACG
>VGSD01000447.1 GCA_016875155.1 Deltaproteobacteria bacterium
AAAATCGTGATGACAGGCAGTGTTAAATAGATTTTTTTCATTTCTATCCCCCTTAGGTTAACTTTTTTAATGCATTCAGAACAGATTCGTAATCCGGTTCGTTTGCCAGCTCTTTAACAATCTGGATATGCTGTAAGGTCCCTTTTTGATCCACCACGAAGACCGCCCTGGCGAGGAGCCTTAATTCCTTAATCAGCACCCCATAAGAGGTTCCGAAAGAGGCATCGCGATGATCCGAAAGGGTTTGGACTTTATCCACTCCGCTGGCCGCACACCACCTCTTCTGCGCAAAGGGGAGGTCCATGCTGATCGTCAAAATCACGATATTCGAACCCAGACGGCTCGCCTCCTCATTAAATTTTCGGGTTTCCAGATCACAGACTGGAGTGTCGAGAGAGGGGACAGCGGAGAGGATGCAGATTTTACCGCGAAAAGATGACAGCGAAACGGGGGATAAGTTGTTGTCCAGTGCAGTAAAGTCTGGAGCGCTCTCCCCTGTTTTAAGTTCATTTCCAAAGAGAGTGAGAGGATTCCCTCTCATCGTGATCAATCCGGTTCGTTCCTTCATTAGAGCCTCCTTTTAATTTAAGAAAGATGTGTCTTTGCCAGTACCCAGATAAGATAGGCCCAGCCAAAGAGAAATGAGATGCCACCGATTGGAGTAATTGCCCCCCACCACTTCGTCCCTGTGATTGCTAACACGTAGAGGCTTCCTGAAAAAAGGAGGATGCCCATAAGGAATCCCCAGCCTGCTGCGGCCAAGGAATGCTGTTTTATAAAATGTTGAAGGAGTCCCACGCCGAAGAGGGCCATCGTGTGGAACATCTGGTATAAAATCGCTTTTTCATAAATGGATTTTCCGTAGTCATCCAGCAGGTTCTTTAAGGAATGTGCCCCAAACGCCCCAAGAGCGACTGTTAAGAACCCGGAGATCGCTGACAGGATGAGCCAGAATTTAACCATAAATCCTACCTATTGTTTCAGTTTTTGTGCGATGGTTTTTCCGTAATCGTGACAGGCTTTCATCCCATCTCTTGTCCCGATCAGATGCTCCAAAAGATTCAGGGCGCCTAAATTGACCATGTCCATTTTGAATACATGTTCCATGGTGTCAAAGATCATCTTGGGAGCGTCTCCGCTGTGGGTGTATGATCCGAAAGCCCCTCCGATCTTTCCCTGAAGGGTTGATTTCTGTGCTAAAAACAGGAAGGTCTCTACTATTGCGGGCATGGTTCGATGATAGGTTGGGGCACCGAAGACATATCCATCGTATCCCAGCAATTCTTTCTCATTCTTGATGTCGGACATTTTGGTCAGTTCTGCTTCGTGTCCGCTCATTCGAATCCCTTCGGCAATATATTCTGCCATCTGCTGGGTATTGCCCATTCTACTAAAGTAGCAGACCAATATTTTGCCCACGGTTTCCTCCTCATTAATGAAAAAAATGAGGAGGAGGAGATCATTCCTCCTCCTCATTTAAATCATTTAATTTATCTTTTTAAACATTTCTCCTTTGGCTCCGCAGACCGGACAGATTCCTGGAGGTTCTTTTTCAGCGGTGAAACCGCAGACCGGACAGACATAGTAGGGATAATTATCCTGAGATTTTCCAAGACTGTCTAACAACTTCTGGTAGAGCTGGGCATGGGTCTGCTCCACTGTGTTGGCAAAATTGAAGGATCTTTCCGCCTGTTTATTCCCTTCTGCTTTAGCCGCCTCGATCATCTCGGGGTACATCTTCTTAAACTCATGGGTCTCACCAGCGATCGCTGCCTGAAGGTTTTCCTTCGTGCTTTTTATTCCCTGCAGCACTCTCAAATGGCTATGGGCATGGACGGTCTCCGCCTCGGCTGCAGCCCGGAAGAGGCGCGCCACCTGGGGAAACCCCTCCTGGTCAGCCTTTGCTGCAAAGGCTAAGTACTTACGGTTTGCTTGGGATTCTCCTGCAAATGCCTCCTGTAAAGATTGTTCTGTTTTCGACATAATGATCCTCCTCCTTTCTTTTATTTAGACTTCTTTTTTATTTTTACCCCGTTAGAAAGCCCCGCTGATAGCCCCGTGCAAAGCTCGGCTTCTATCGGGGTATGAGCCCCGTAAAAGACCGAAGGTCTTACGGGGTGAGCCTTCCCGTTAGAAGATTGAAAGTCCCTCTAACGGGGTTTGCATCTTGAACAGATCCCATAAAATTCGATGTGACTTCCGATAATTTCAAATTCCTCGGATTCGATTTTCGGCGGTTTGAGCAAAAACTCATTCCTGACATCGAGGATTTTCTGGCACCTGACACAGATGACATGATGATGGGGTTTGGGATTGGGATCGAACCGTTTCTTAAACGGATCGAAGTTGAGCTCCGTGATCTGGCCGTGTCTTCTTAACGTTTCAAGGGTGTTATAGACAGTCGCGAAGGACATGGTGGGGAACCTTTTCGACATGGCCTTGTAGATGTCATCGGCGGACGGATGTTCAATATTCCCCTCAAGATACTTGAGTATGGCTATTCTCTGTGGAGTGAGTTTTAACCCGGAATCTCTGTATTTCTCTATCATCCGATTCTCTTGTTAGTTAGAATTATTATCACATTAGAATAATTATTGTCAAGAGGTATTTAAAATAATGTTTGGTAAAAAGGTTCTTTAATAAGCGAGGGAATTATGATAATATGGTATGGTAAACCCCGTTGGAAAGACTTTCGCCCTTCTAATGGGAAAGCTCACGCAGGGCCCTAAACCATGTGTTCACTCAAAAGGAAAAAACTGATTCCCGCCGCAAGCAGTAGGGCTTTCTAACGGGGTAAAAAGCCAGCTTGAGGGGAGGCCATATGAATACGATCTTATTGGGACTGATTGCCCTTGCTTTTACAGCCGGAGTGATTATTTTTATCGTTGTAATGATCGAGCTGAAGCGGACGATCAAAGAATTAAAAGAATTGATCCGGACAACGGAGGGGTCGCTTAAACCGGCTCTGACCGAACTCCAGGGGACGCTCAGAAGTGTCCGGGAGCTCACTGACAATGTGAACGAAGTGGCTGAGGACGTGAGAAT
>VGSD01000448.1 GCA_016875155.1 Deltaproteobacteria bacterium
ATGGATAACCCGGAAGTCCGGGCAGCATATTTTGGTGTGTAACTCCAAGTCATTAGGTGAAGGTTACGGTTAGGAGGCCTGTTTCGTCATTCGGTAACGGTTACGTATAAAAGAATTTAACACGCGAGACGTAGCCCTTTAAAAACGATACGGGCTTCGTTACCGTATACCGTTATACAAACAAATTGGCAGTGTAAAATGATCAATGTAAATTCAAAACCACAGACCATTGTTGAGGCCTTTGAAGCACAGGTCGAAAAACATCCTGATAAGACGGCGATCATCTTCCTCGGAACAACGATCACTTATGCCCAGATGGGGGAGTACGTAAAGAGGTTTGCTGGGGCTTTGTATCAGATGGGCGTTCGGGAAGGGGAGAAGATGATCATCTATATCCCGAATTCTCCCCAGTGGGTGATCGCATGGCTCGGAATACAGAAGGCAGGAGGGATCGCTGTTCCCATCACCCCCATTTATACATCCTACGATCTTCAATACATTGCCAATGACAATGGCGCTGAGACCGTCATCTGCGCCGACACCAATTACGGATATGTTCGAAGGGCCATGGGCGGAGCCAACATCAGAAGGATCATTGTGACCAATGTGGTGGATCTCCTACCCTGGTGGAAGAGGATTTTCGGGAAGGCATTTGACAAGATTCCGTCGGGAAAGGTTTCAAAGGACGACAAAACCTATTTCTTCAGGAATTTGATCAGGCAATCCACCTCCGGTCCTCCGACCACCGGGGGCAAGGAAAATGGGATTTCGGAAATCCTCTATACAGGCGGGACGACCAAATTTCCCAAGGGAGTTCCTATTGCCAATGATCTCTTCCTGGAAAGTGCAGAGGAACAGTTGAGGGTGAGCACGCCGCTCTTTTCCCTGGAGGAGAATGTGATTCTTGCCGGCGCCCCCCTGTTTCATATTCTCGGTCAGGCCTGCGAGCTTGCCACGCTCTGTTTCGGAGGCACACTGATTTTACAGCCCAAGGTCAATCTGGACGGGATGCTGGAAACGATCCAGAGGTTTAAGGCAAAGACCTTTGTCGGAGTGCCCGCGCTTTACCGGATGATTCTGGAACATGACCGGGTTGATTTTTATGATTTGCAATCTCTTCAGTACTGCTTCTGTGCGGGCGATGTCCTGCCGATTGAAATCGGAGTCCGTTGGTTTGAGAGATATAAAAAACTGATTTACCAGGGGTACGGAGCGACCGAAACCTGCGGAGGCGTGACCATGTGCCCGGTGGATGTTGAAAATCCACCGAAGAGCATGGGCTGTGTGGTCCCGAGCAAGAAGATTAAGATCATCAATCCCGACACGCTGGAATCCGTCCCCTTAGGAGAGCCGGGAGAGTTGGTTGTCTCCTCTGATCGGATGGTGAGGGCCTACTGGAATAAGCCGGAGGAGACTGCTGTCTCCTTTATCGAACTGGAAGGCCGGAAATGGTATCGCACCGGTGATATCGTTTCGATGGACGAAAGAGGTTACCTCTATTTTGTTGACCGGACTGTGGATACGATCAAACATAAAGGTTATCGTGTCTCCGCCTCGGAGATTGAGTCGGTGTTGCAGGAGCATCCGGCTGTGATCGGAGCCTGTGTGGTGGGCGTTCCGGATCAGGATGTGGGAGAGAGGATCAAAGCCTTTGTCGTTCTCAAAGAGGATATTAAGGGCATTACCGGGTACGACCTGATCAAATGGTGCCGTCAGAAGCTGGCTTCCTATAAAGTCCCGCAATATATTGAATTCCGCGACATGCTTCCCAAATCGAAGGTGGGTAAACTCCTCAGACGTGAACTCCGGGCCGAAGAACGAAAGCGCCACGAAGAATAAGATTAGGAGAAAACTGCCCGCTTCAGACCCTTATCCATCAGTTATCTATTTTAGAACTCTTCTTGAACGGCGAATGTTCATAAGAAGTCAGTCAGATCATCTCATTCTTCCAATCCTCTCCATGAAGTTTTCACTTCCAAAAAATTAAAAAAATGTGTATATTACATCCGGAAATAAAAGTATCCCCAAAATTCTCAATCTTTTGAGTTTTTAGGTTCCATTTGGTCCGGCTGTGCCGGGTTAGAAATCGGGGTAAGTAATTATGTCCTCTGCCCTGACCTTTCTAACAGTCTATAAGCTATACGGCCTAACAGAAGAGGAAATTGCCATTGTGGAGGGCTCGGCCAAATGAAAGCCACGTTGGAAGTCATCAATCGAATGAAGACGGAGGGGGTGATTGGCAAGTATGCCATTGGCGGAGCGGTGGGCGCCACTTTCTACCTCGAACCTTCGGCTACGCTCGATATTGATGTTTTCGTTTCGTTGCAAACTATGCCTGGAAGTGTGTTGATCACGGTTGCCCCTGTCTACACCTACCTTACTTCCCACGGTTATAAAACCGAAGGGGAATACATCGTCATCGAAGGGTGGCCGGTGCAATTCTTGCCTCCCAGCGATGCTCTGACCGAGGAGGCATTGGAGCAGGCTATTGAAACTGAGGTGGAAGGGGTTCGGATGTGGGTGATGACTGCCGAACATCTAGTTGCCATCGCGCTCAAGACGGGCCGCCCAAAAGACTATGCCCGCATTCTGCAGTTTATCGAAAGCGGCATCCTTGACACAAACCGGATTGACTCGATCCTTTCACGCCACGGATTGCTTGAAAAATGGGAGCAATTCGGGCATAGATTTCTTGGTGATGACAAATGAGCGAGTGGATGCGCAAAGTTTTGGAAAGCAAACGGCAGATGCGGAAGCAGATTGCCACCCTTCCTTTTTCTGAGAAGATCAAGATTTTGGAAAAACTTCGTGACCGAAGTCTTGCGATTGCGTCAAACCCTCTGCGCAGGTGGCCAATTAACCGAGGTTGAACTAATCCACGCCGCCATTCCCTCTCTCCTGGATGAATGGATTGAGGTTTTCAGGAATTGTTTTTCTTTTTCAGGATTTTCAAAGCCTTAAGATCTTCGAGGTCCTTTGGTCTTCCAGCCGCCTCCTTCATCAAGATAATGTCATTTAGAGAGGCATAATACACCTTTTCTT
>VGSD01000449.1 GCA_016875155.1 Deltaproteobacteria bacterium
TCTACAATCGCCAAAGACGGCAAGCACGGCTGGGGTACCTATCCCCGGCTCTCTATGAACGGCAGTTCTATGCAAAGCAGGTGGCAGTATAAAAATATTTCGTGTCCACTATTGACATCAGGGGTCATCCTACAGGAAAAGAGCAAGCCTGTGCGAAGTCTCATCCCGGCCATATCGGGTACTATTATTGCCAGAGTTGTCTGGATTATTTCTTTCTTTGCTGTCGTTGCGGCCGGCACAGGGCCATTCGGGGTCGGTTTCCCCTGAAAGATCATCTCTGCGAACAGTGTTCACACCAAACATGATCGTCCGGAGTCAAAATGAAATACTCCTGACTCCGGGCTTAAAGCGAATCAAGGGGTTTTTATGGAAAAGGCGCTTGAGAAACTGGCTGAACAGATCCTTTCTTTTGATGAGGCCTCCCTGTCCAATCTGAGAGAAAAGTACCGGTTAAGGATCGAACAGTTTGATGGAACAAAAGATTGGGAAAGGGCAGTGATCATCTACTCCATCATCAATGCCGTCAGCCTTAAAAACAATCTCTTCAATGAGAATGTAATAAAGCGGAAGAAGGAGGGGGTGCGGGCTATATCAAAGCGGCCAGGCTTGAAAAGGATAAAATAGCCCTCGCATTAAACAGACATGTCGGAAACACTTTCAGACCCTTGTAATGCGGGTCTTATTGGAATGGGTAACAGAGGACTTTGCTAAAAATGAATCCTGGCAGAGTTGGTGGAACGAAGTGCCTAACATAAAAAGGTTCCGCTACAAGGCTCTAACATTGTCTCCAACATGTCTGTTTAGAGATTTTATGGGAACGTTAAGGTGAGGGAAAGACAATGGAGATCAGAAGATTGGCAAAGGAGTTAGGGGCGGTTGAGGTAGGGATCACCCCTGTCGAAACCCTGATAGAGCGGAAAGCCATTGATCTTGACATCCTTCCCTCAGCCAGGTCAATCGTCGTCTTTGCCTGCGGCCATAGCCGTTCCGCACTCGATTCGAAGAATCTCCAGATCAAACAGAATGATACGATTGCGACTTATGAGAAGGCGAGGAATATCTCAAAGGAGTTGGCCATGGCTCTGGAAAAAGAGGGTCATGGAGCGGTGGCGATCCCCGGCTTTATCCCCATAGATATGACAGATGGAAAACAGGGGATGGTGGGTGCAGTTGATCTGAGAAGGGCGGCTGTTGAGGCAGGAATTGGAAATTATGGGAAGAACGGCCTCCTTCTGGTCAAAGGATTTGGACCGAGAGTTAGGCTGGGGGCTGTGCTCACAACAGCCTCTCTTAAACCAACAAAGAAAAAAAACCAATTCCCATGTCCGACCGATTGTCAGATCTGCATCTTAGGCTGCCCAAGCAAGGCTCTCCTCGGAGGGGGAGAGGTGGATAACCGGGCTTGTGGCCGAATGGTCTTTCAATTCGGCCTTCGGGGCATGACCAAGTTTGTAGGTGGAATGCTCAATGCCTCTTCAGAGAAACAGATTGAAATGTTAAAAAGCCACACCTTCCGTGAACTCTGGCAGACCCTTGTGTCCGGGAATTACTATTATTGTTTCGAATGTCAGGCGCTCTGCCCCATGGGAAAGGGGAAGAGATAACAGGGATGAGAATTCTTCCCCTTTTCATCTTCTGGTGTCTCTGGTACCTCAATTTTTCAACCCGGACGATCTTCTCACCCATCCTTCCCCTCATCGAAGACAGTCTTCTTCTGACGCATGGGGAGGCTGGAGGGTTCTTCATCTCTCTTTCAATCGGGTATAGCCTCTCCCTGCTGGCGACCGGCCGTCTAACCCCTGTCTGGGGTTACAAGAGAACCGTGGCCACTGGTTTTTGGGGCGTGAGTTTGGTCTTCTTCGGGTTTCAACTTGCGGAGAGTTATTTTTCGTTTCACCTTCTCTTCTTTCTTCTTGGCATTGCCACAGGGACCTACATCCCCGGCATCCTTCCCATCATCACCGAAACCTATGAGCCCAGAAATTGGGGGAAGACCATTGGCTTTCATGATTCGGCTGCAAGTTTTTCAATCTTTACCATTCCCCTTATGATGGCTTTTAGCCTGCAGTTCTTTTCCTGGCACATTCCTTTTCTCATTCTTGGATTCATCACTCTGATCTTTCCCATCTTATTTTGGAAAGTTTCAGTCGAGCCTAAAGGGGTGCAACTCCAAAAAGGAGAGAGTTATATCCGTCTCTTTAAAAAGAGGATCGTATGGATCATGATCCTTCTGTGGATATTATCCTCGGGTTCCAGTATGGGGGTTTATTCGATCCTTCCTCTCTATCTCGTCAAAGAGAGGGGGATTGACTTCAATTTAGCCAATAACCTATTGGGAATCTCAAGGGCGGGTGGAATGGCTGTGCCCATTCTTATTGGATTTATGGTCGACCGCTATGGTTACCGAACCATCCTCTTTTTGAGCCTCCTGATGACTGGATTGAGCACGATTGCCCTCTCCCTATCGTCCCAGCTGAGCCTTATTTTTATCTCCCTCATGCTCCAGGCTGTCCTCTCCCTGGGATTCTTTCCCGTTGCCCTGGCTACGATTGCGAGGCTGACCCCCCTTCCCAACCGGTCAAGGGTACTGGGAGTCATTATGTCCGTGGGCGTTGGGCTTGGAATGGGATTTACCCCTTTTCTTCTTGGATTGACAGCTGACCATTTCAACTTCAGGACAGGAATCTTCTGGCTGGGCATCTTGACTTCCCTCTCTTCCCTTTCAGTTCATCTTCTTAAAGAGGGAAGGGGTGGATAGGAGCACGGGATAGGGACCCATTTACATGGTTAGAAAGGTATTTTGTTTACCCCGTGCGGCCCTCGAATTCTATAGGGGTTTAATGGCTTCTCTCCACTATTAGTATTTATTTTCTTCCTTATCACCACAACAGTTTGTGAAAAATTTTGATTCTTTCCTTGACAAAACAGTGGTTTTCATGTTAACCTTGTGAACAGTTGTCACAAGGAGGCTGGGATATGGAGCTAAATGAACCGTTGATACGGATAGGGCACCCCCCTAATCCGCCACCGTCGAA
>VGSD01000450.1 GCA_016875155.1 Deltaproteobacteria bacterium
GACGGCGATATAGTAGGCCCCGAAGAGGGAGACGCAGTCCCCGATGATCGTGAGAACGGGCAACATGAGGAAGGCGCTCCATATCCTCGGAGTCACCAGCTTCTTCACGGGGTCCACGCCAAAGACACGGAGGGTATCCACCTGGTGTCCAAGAACCATCGACCCTAATTCAGAAGCAATGCCTGAACCCACCCTTCCTGCAAAGACGACAGCGGTCAAAACAGGTCCGATCTCTCGGATGATGGAAATTCCCACCACCTTTCCTGTATACATCTTCAACCCGAGAAGCGAAAGTTCGGCCGAAAGCTGGAGGGAAAGGGCCATTCCAAGGAAGAGGGAGATGAGCACAATGATGAGAAGCGATCCGGACCCGGCATAGTCCATCTGCTCAATTAAATCTTTAAAATAGAAGGGTCGTCTAACGATCCCCATCATCCCGTGAAAGGAGAGGAGATAGAAATCCTGGAGGTCGCTGATGAACTCTTTGATTCTCTTTTCCATGGTTGAAATGGAGTCTATCAAATTTCTTCGACAAGATTCAATCAATATTTAAAAAAACTTATACCACTTTAGCTGTTTGAAAAACTTCTTAAAATCCCTCCCCACCTCCCTTTTCCAAAGGGAGGTAAAACACTTCCCCCTTTGGAAAAGGGGGATTAAGGGGGATTTTATGATGATTCTTTTGATCCATTGACTCATATATCTCTTTTTTTCAAAAAGCTAAATTGATACAAAAACTTAACCCCCCTTCATCCCCCCATAATTTAAGGGGGGAATACCTGCCTGCCGGTAGGCAGGGTGGGGGGTTACAAAGGGGACACACCATTTAAGAAAGGTTGAGTTGGTTACTGAATCGTCTCTCCAGGTTTGACGACTAGCACTTTTGTCTGTGGCAACTCTTTCATCAGCCTTTGAAACTCCTCAGCGGTCCCTGTCAACACAGGGAAAGTCCCATAATGGATGGGAATGACAAATCTCGAACCGAGGAGTTTAGCCGCATAGATGGCCTCTCTTGGATCCATGGTAAAATGGCTTCCGATGGGAAGGATGGAGAGTTCTGGTTTGTAGATTTCGCCGATGATCTTCATATCCCCGAAAACTCCGGTATCCCCTGCGTGATAAAGGGTAAAACCGTTCTCAAATCGAATTACAAACCCGGCGGGATCTCCGGTGTAAATCACCTGATCTCCTTCGGTTACGCTGGAACTGTGGAGGGCATGGACCATGGTGATGGCAATACCATGAGACGTATAGGTTCCTCCCTTATTCATCCCGATGATGTTCTTGGCGCCCTTCCGGGTCAGGTATCTTCCCAATTCGGGCATGGCGACGATTCTTGCATTTGTTTTTTCTGCAATGGAGAGGGTGTCACCTACATGATCCCCATGTCCGTGAGTCACGAGAATGAGATCTGCTTTGTCAACAGTCTTTAGTTCTGGCGGGGTCTTAGGGTTTCCGCTCAGAAAGGGATCAATATAGATCACGACCCCTTTGGGAGAGACAAATTTAAACGCCGCATGTCCGAGATAGGTGATCTTCACCTCTTTGCCAATCTCGCTGGCATGAAGTGGAAGGAAAGTGAACAGAAATAAACTAAACGTGGCGCATAAAATCAGACCCATCTTCTTCATCGCAGATTCCTCCTTTTACTTTGAAATTTTAATACCTGATAACACTCCCTCTTAGGTTAAGTCAAAAAGAGTCGGAACGACTGTCGTACCGACACCCGACCACGAGAGGGGGAAAGAGGGAGTTATTATTTTAGTGATTGTTTATTATCTGGTTATTGGTGATTTACTCCTTCCCTATCAATCCTTTTACTTTCCAGAAGAAGCTTGAAATGTCGCAAAGTCTCCTTCCCCAGAAGGGGTTCGAAGACTTTCTTGCATTAGGGTGGATGAAGCAGAAGTTGTTGCATCTCAGTTCCTGCAACCTTGCTTCAAATGTTTTCCCATCTGCGGCGCCTTCGAAGTAATCAGGAATCCAGTAGCCCAGCGATGAAAAAGCGTTCTCTTTACCAGAATGGTAATGGTAAAAGTCCATAAAATTCCCCAGTTGGGTTTTCACTCCGAAGGTTTCCGGATCAAGATGCCACGGAGAGCCCGGCTCCATCTCAATCGTAAAGGTGCGAATCCCCCTCACATTGGGGTATTGTTTACGAATCTCCTTTTGAAGCTCAATCGTCTGCTCGACATCCCCCTCCCTTTCAAAAGGCACGCCCACCGTGAAGAAGAGGTCGCAAAAGACCTCCTGGCTTTTTAATTGATCGAGACACGCCATCAGATCTTTCTTCGTATAGGCATGTCCCTTGTGAACTTTTCTCAGTCGATCCGATCCGACATCCGGCGAAATGCCGATCAGGGATTTCGGCCCGGGAAACGTCTCTTTAAAAGAACGGATGAAAAGGGGTGTGGGCAATCCGAATGATTCGAAGAAACATTCCATCCGGATCTTCTCCTCGCGAATCCGGGAAAAGAGTCCTAAAAAATATTCTGGCTTCCCGGGATAAGGATCAAAGCAGATATGGAAGGTTTCATATCCATAAGAGAGGGCTTCTTTGATTGTCTTCAGGACCTCCTCCACCCCCCTGAACGTGACCTCTTTACGGCCGGTAATGGTCTTCTGGGATGGGATATTGCCGCTGCACCAGGTGCACTGAACAGGGCAGCCTCTGCCCAGGGTGAGATGATAGATGGGTGATTTCAGAGAATACATCCAGAAATTTTTTTCTTTGGAGACACCCTTCACATAGAAGGGCTGTCCGATGTATCGGATATAGGTGGAATAATTTTTCAATAAATGGAAATTGGTGAAGGAGAGCCGGTTCAGATCGTCTTCGTTGGCCACATAGGAGAGGGGATTAATTAGAATCCTCCCATTTCTTCTCCAGGTAAGGTTTGGAATGGAGAAGAGATCTTTTTCTCCCCGTAGCACGGCATGAGTCAGTTCCAGGATGGGAACCTCGGCCTCTCCCCGGATCACTCCATCAACCTCATCAAAATTCTTCATGATCTCCTCATGGAAGAAACTGGC
>VGSD01000451.1 GCA_016875155.1 Deltaproteobacteria bacterium
AGGGGAGAAGTGCGCAATACCATCTCGGACTAAACACCCTCCGCTTAGGACTTCTTTATCAAAACCAGTTTAACCTCTCAAAGTTTGCGCTGCCCTTCATGAAAGAACTCTCCCGTATCACCCGGGAGACGGTTCTTTTAACAGCAGTGAACGGCACAAAGGGGATTGTCCTGAGCAGGGTCGAGAGTGAAGAGCCCATTCGAATCTCCTTGTTTCAACCGGGGGCGAGTATTCCCCTGCATTGTGGGGCATCGAGTAAAGTCTTGCTGGCGTACCTCCCCGAAGAAGATTGGAATCACATTATCAAAACAGAAGGTTTGAAACGCTATACGCTTCATACGATTACCCGTGCAAATGCTTTGAAAGCTCATCTCAAAGAGATTCGAAAAAAAGGTTATGCCTTCAGCGACCAAGAAGTTGACCGAGATGTCTTAGCGGTCGCTGCTCCCGTTTTTAACGGGGAGGGTGAGTTGGTGGCCGGATTGAGCGTCGCTGGCCCTGCGTATCGGATTAGCAAAAGTAAGATCCATGCCTACGGGAAATTGGTGATCAAATATGCCCAGCGGATTTCATCACAAATGGGAAAGATGGATTAAACAGAGACGAATTAAAAGAGTGGATTGGCCCGGGGTGGGCTTTAATTCAAATAAAGGAAGGAGGAGTGTATGAAGAAATTTTCGAAGGTTTTTGTCCTGATGCTTTTTGTTATTTTCATTATTGGAACGGTGACAGGGATGTCTTGGGGACAAAAGAAGGTGGTTAAACTTGGATTCATCGGCCCCTTCATCGGTGGAGATGCCACGGAAGGGTTGGCAGCGAGAAACTGTTTTGACCTCGCCGTCAAACAGGCGAATGCGTCGGGAAAATATCAATATAGATATGAGCTTATTATCCTTGACGACGAATCCACTCCTTCGGTCGGAGTAGCAGCGGCGCTGAAACTGACCTCTGATCCCGAGGTCATTGCAGCTTGTGGGCACTGGAACAGTCCGGTGGCCTTTGCAACCACACACATATTCGGCGCCTTTAAAGTCCCATTTATGATCTGGGCCTGTATGCACCCGGATCTCACAGCGAAAAGCAAGTACCCCGAGGTCACTCGAATTTCTTCCACCCTCGATGTGGAGAACAAGGACCTCGCAGGATTTGTCATCCAGAAGCTGGGATACAAGAGGTGGTCGATTATCTCCGACCCGACGGTCTATGGAGCGGCCAATGCCGAGAACTTCGGGAATGAGGTGAAAAAACTCGGTGGGGAAGTGGTGTCGGTCGATTTTGCCCCGGTGGGAACCATGGATTTTCGACCGATTTTGACAAAGATCCATAAGCTGAAACCCGATGCGATCTATTCAGGCAATGTCGTCATGGAGGGTGGGTTGATTAAGGCTCAGATGGGAAAACTTGGATTAAACTACCTCTACGCTGCCAATTCCGGACTCTATCCGAAAAAGTTCTTTGAGATCGCAGGGAAAGACAGTGAGGCAACGATCGTGACCAAGCCAGGAGTTGCCATGGAAAAACTGAAAGAATGGACGCCTTTCAAGAAAGCTTATGATGAAGCAGGATATAAGGAACCAGCCGGATGGTACGCTCTTTATGCCTACGACGCCGCCAACATCATCATGAATATGATTGAGAAGGTAGGGCCGGATCGGGCAAAGGTGACCCAGGCGATACGAGAGACAGAATATGCCGGTCTTACAGGCCCAGTCAAATTTGATAAGACCGGGCAGAATGTCCATACGCTCAACACCCTGTATGTTGCCCAAGGAGGTAATTGGATTCTCTGGGATGAGTCGGATTATAGTAAAGGGAATAAGAAACTCCCTCCTATTCGAGGGAAAAAGTAATCGATGGAAGGTCCACCCCGGGACTTATATTGATGACCTCCCATACTCCAAGATTTTATTAGTTGAAATAGCATCGATATGGAAACACTTATTAATCAGCTGGTTAATGCATTCATCCTTTCATGTACTTACGCTTTGATTGCAGTAGGGTTTTCTCTCTTTTTTGGAGCCTTCAATGTGATCAACTTTGCTCATGGGGATGTCTGTATCGCAGGCATTTTCTTGTCCTTGATCCTGTATGGCCTCCTGAAATACCTTGGGATCTTCGGGGCCTTTGAAGGGGGCCTCAACCTCGCGACAGCGATCTTCGGCGTTTTGGCCACCGGATTTCTCGGAGTCCTCATTGAACGCGGCGTGATCCGACCCTTTCGAAAGGCGGATATTTTGATTGTCCTGGTCGCCACCACGGCTCTCGGAATCATTATTCGAGAATCGATTAAGAATTTCTATCCTGCTGGGGGGCTTCCCCATATCTTTCCCAAGATGTTGCCCGATGGAGCGATCGATTTAGACATCGTTCTTCTGCCCTATGAAAGCATCATCATCTTCTTTGGAAGTCTGGTCCTCATCACGTTGGTCTTTCTGTTCATCAACTATACCCGTTTCGGTCTGGCCATCCGGGCCACCTCTCAGGACAGGGAGGCGGCTATGATGGTGGGAATGAGTCCCAATCAGACAGGAGCCATCGTCTTCTTCCTGGGTTCGGCCCTGGGAGCGATAGCGGGCATCATCAATGCCCTCTATTTCGGCGCAACCCGTTTCGATCTGGGTCTCCTTTTCGGCATAAAAGGATTCTCCGTTTCTGTAATCGGAGGGCTCGGAAATGTTTATGGAGCGGTGATCGGAGGGCTCCTTTTCGGGTTCATGGAGACATTTGTAATTGCCTTTGTCCCTGAGGGTACAGCCTGGAAAGAGTTTGTCGCTTTCTTTATTGTCATCATCTTTCTCATCTTCCGGCCAAGTGGGATTCTCGGAGAAAAGGTTTTCGAAAAGGTCTGAAAAGCAGATGAATCGTTCGATGCAATGGTTCGTTTTTCTCGTTTCTGAACTGCTTGCCATGGGTTTCTTTTTGGGCTTCATGATGACCGAATCCACGGTCAAATTGACCGTCTTGGTTGTCCTTTTGGCCCTCGGTCTCTTTGGATATCGCCGGTCTGCAAGATTGGCGCTGAATCT